>JAAEOK010000082.1 GCA_024244705.1 Alphaproteobacteria bacterium | reverse complement strand
TCGTCCGTACCAAGGTCGACGACGACGCCACCGTGTTCCAGGACAACACGATCACCATTTCCGGCAACTCGGTGTTCAACCAGGACGACGACGGCATCGCCGTGGTCAACGACCTCGACGACGGCGCCACCCTGCGCCAGACGCTGCGTGTCGACAACAACACGGTGGCCAGCAACGGCGGCGACGGTATCTTCATCGACGCCGATGTGGAAGGCAACAGCGATACCCGGATGTACCAGACCGCGACGGTGCGCCATAACACGGCGGTCAACAACGGCCGTGTCGGCCTCTACATCGACCTCAACGTCTACGACGGCGCGTTCTCGACCCAGACCTTCGATTTCGGCCACAACTCGATCGCCGACAGCGGCGGCGCCGGCGTCCTCATCGACATCGAGAACAACGACGGACTGACCACCACCTCGTTCTTCCTCGACTTCTACAACAACGTCATCCACGACAACGCGTCCGACGGCTTCGACGTCAACCATCTGGTCTTTGGCTCGGCGGCGAGCGGTGTCTTCAACGCGGTGGTGACCGGCAACTCGATCGTCAACAACGGCGAAACCGGTATCGAGGTGTCCTTCCTGACCGACAACGGCGGCGTCTCGATCGTCGATGTCGACTTCGTCGGCAACACCATCGGCGGCGACGGCAACGGCTTCGGCTTCGGCGACGGTATCTACGTCCGCACCTGGGCCCTCGACGACAGCCGGTCGATGGCAACCCTCGAATTCACCGACAACACCGTCTTCCTCAACGACGACGACGGCATCCGACTGCGCAACGGTTGGGATTCTGCCGACACCGGCGGTATGGCGGTGATGGGCGCGACCTTCGGCGGCAACGACATCAACGCCAACGGCGACGTCGGCGTGCTCCTGCTCAACGACGGCGATACCGCCGACTTGCAAGCATTCCAGACGGTGCTGTTCACCCCGGGCGGCAACTACATCGCCAACAACCCGGGCTTTGGCGTCTATGCGCGCAACTTCGACAATGCCATCCAGTTCGTCAACCTGTTCGGGATCACCTTCGCCGGCAACGGCACCGCCTACGACAGCAACGGCGGCGGCGCCACGCAGACCATCGTCGGGCCGTAACCGGCACTATAGATACCAATCTTTCCGGAGGCGCCGCCGGCAAGAGGTTGATCGGCTCACATCGAAGAGATGTGCGCCGTCAATCAACCTCTCGACTAATCGATGGGAGGAAGATTCACGCCCCGGATCGAAACGATCCGGAATGATCTTGCTCCCGGGCGGCGCGTTTCTTTTCCCCCCCTCACCCCGACCCTCTCCCTCAAGGGGAGAGGGAGTTCGGCCGAGCGCGGCGTATCTTCCCTCGCCCCTATTGGGGAGAGGGATGCGCAGGCTTGGAGAGGTCTTGGACCGAGCCTAGCCGGAGCCGGGTGAGGGGGTTTCAAGCATCGTTCCCCTCGCCATCCCTGGTACCGCGCAGCGTGCAACGGTGCGCTGCTGAATCGGGATCGATCCCGGTTCAGCGAAGCAGCACTGCGTGCCGCATCGCATCCGGGACGACGAAATCGGGAGGCCTGGCCGGAGCTGGGTGAGGGGACAACCGCCTATTCCGGCGGCGGCTCGGGCAGGGCGGCGTCCGGTTCCTCGGCCTCCAGCCGCATGATGCGCTCGCCGCGGACGGTCACCTTCTCCGACGAGATGCGGACCTGGCGCATATCCTCGCCGGCCTGGTCGAAATGGCGCTGCAGCTTGCCGACGCGCTCGTCGAGGCGGACCACGTCCTCCATCATCTTCTGCACCTCGGCCTGGATCAGCCCCGCCTGCTCGCGCATTTGCACGTCCTGCAGCACGGCGCGGATGGTGTTGAGCATGGCCCACAGGGTGGTCGGCGAGACGATGAACACGCGCGCCCGGTAGGAGGCCTCGACGAGGTCGGGGAAGTTGGCGTGGAGCTCGGCATAGACCGCCTCCGAGGGCAGGAACATGAGCGCCGATTCGGCGGTCTCGCCGGGGACGATGTATTTCGACGCGATGTCCTGGATGTGCTTGCGGATCGCCGCCGTGAACAGCGCCGCCGCCGCCTTCTGCGCCGCCTCGTCGGTGGCGTCGCGAATCGCGTGATAAGGCTCGAGTGGAAATTTGGCGTCGACGCAGATCGGTCCCGGCGGGTTGGGCAGTTGCAACAGGCAATCGACACGATAGTTGCCGTTGACGGTCGCTTGCATGCGGTAGGCCGACGGCGGCAGCACCTTCTCGATCAGGTCCTTGAGCTGGATCTCGCCGAAGGCGCCGCGGGCGCGCTTGTCGACGAAGATCTCGCGCAGGCCGTCGACCTGGGACGACAGCTTGACGATGTTGCGCTGCGCCTCGTCGATCCGCGCCAGCCGCTCGCGTAGCTGCACCAGGGCCTCGTTCTGGCGCTGGCCGCTCTTCTCCAGGGTCTCGCTGACCCGACGGCTCACCGTCTCGAGGCGGTCGTTGAGGGCCTTGCCGAGCGCGCGCTCCTGGGCCTGCAGCCGTTCGCTGATCTGGTTCTGGGCGGTGAGCTGGCCCGCCGACAATTGGCTGAGCCGCGTCGACAAATCCATCAGCTCGTCGCGGACCGGGTCGCGGCGGTCGCGCCGCCACATCGCGACCAGGATCAGCGCGAGCACGATCAGCGCGGCGACGCCGGCGGCGACGATCAGGTCGGTCGTGGTCCACATGCCTTCCATCGAGCTCTTTCCGGGCGCATCCGCCGCGCCGCGCGGCGGTCGCGATATCGCCCCATTGTGGCTATATTTCTACCCGCATTCGGGATCAGCCATATAGATCTATATATACCAGCAAACGCCGGTATATGTGCCGTCCCTGCCGTGCCGTCGGGCGGTATCGACGGGTCTGCAACGCATCACGTGGAGACGAACATGCCGCAAATCGACCATCTGTGCCGCGCCGCCGCCTTATACCAAGGCTCGATGATAGGGACACATCTCATGGGTGCATATCGGGTTATCCGGGCAGGCGCGGTGCGAAGCGCGATGCCGAGGTATCGGGCGAGCGCCGCAACGCACCCGGGGGGCCGATTTGCCCCACCGCAGGCCGCGGTCTTTGGCCCGCTCACGGCGTTGCGGGCCGCTTGTGGTGGATCGGCACCACGGCGCGCCCCGCGCCTGGTGAGCGGACGAAATCCTCGCGGTGAGATGAATTCCTATCATCGAGCCTTGGTATTATGCGCCGTGCTCCTGCTTGCCGCCGGCTCGGCCTCGGCCGCCGAGCGCGAGATCGGCCTCGACAGCCAGGAAGCGGTGTCGCTGACCGTCTACAATACCAACCTCGCGCTGGTGCGCGATCAGCGCAAGGTCGCGCTCGACAAGGGCCGCACCCTGCTCGCGCTGACCGATGTCAGCGCCCAGATCCGGCCCGAGACGGTCGATTTCGCGGTCCTCGACGATGCCGCCCAGGCACGCGTGATCGAGCAGTATTTCGCCTACGATCTGTTGAGCCCGCAAGCGCTGCTCGAGAAATCGCTCGGCCGGCGCATCGGCGTCATCCGCATCAACCCGGCGACCGGCGAGGAGGTGCACGAGGACGGCATCGTGCTGAGCACCAACGGCGGCATCGTGCTGCGGGTCGGGGACCGGGTCGAGACCATCAACAGCGCGGCCGGTGCTAACGCGCCCTATCGTTTCGTCTTCGACACCGTGCCCGAGGATCTGCGGGCGCGGCCGACCCTGGTGCTGACCGTCGACAGCGCAGCCGCGTCGACGCCGTCGGCGGTGCTGCGCTACCTCACCGGCGGTCTGTCGTGGACCGCCGATTACGTCGCCCAGCTCGCCGCCGATGAGAAATCGCTGTCGCTCAAGGGCTGGGTGACGGTCACCAACACCAGCGGCAGCGACTACCGCGAGGCGCGGCTGCAGCTCGTCGCCGGCGACGTCAACGTGGTCTCCCAGAAGATGACGCAGCCGGCGGTGGCGATGATGGAATCGGCTGCCATGCGGGCGCCCGCCGCCGACCAGGGGATGGCGCCCCAGGGCCTCGCCGATTACCACCTCTACACGGTCGCGCGGCCGACCGACCTGCTCGATCGGCAAACCAAGCAAATCGCGCTGTTGACCGCGGCGTCGGTACCGGTAACCAAAGAGTACGTCGCCACCGGCAACGACTACGTCTATCGCTCGCGGATCGGCACCGTCGAGGATCAACGGGTCCAGGTCTGGCTCGAGTTCGAGAACAACGAGGCCGACGGGCTCGGCCTGCCGCTGCCCCGGGGCGTGGTCCGTGTCTACACCACCGACGGCGGCGGTGACGAGCAGTTCATCGGCGAGGACGCCGTCGATCACACGCCGAAGGGCGAAGAGGTGCGGCTCAATGTCGGGCGCGCTTTCGACGTCACCGTCGACCGCCGCCAGACCGATTACCGCGACAACCGCAGCCAGCGCGAGACCTATTGGGAGTTCGATACCGCCTACGAGATCGTCGTCAAGAACGCCAAGGACGTGCCGGTATCGGTCAAGCTCGAGGAGCCGATCCCGGGCGACTGGAGGGTGCTCAGGGAGAGCCAGCCCCACGACAAGAAGGACGCCCAAACCGCGGTGTGGACAATCGACGTGCCGGCCGAGGGCGAGACCACGCTGACCTATACGGTGCGGGTGATCCTGCCGCGTTAGCGCCGCGCCGCCGGGCGGCGCCGTGACCGGGGCAGAACGGCGCTTGACGGTGGCGCCGCGGCACCATAGGTACGGGTTCGAATTATGACGATGACCCTGGATCCATGGCGCTGCTTCCCATCCTGACCGCTCCCGATCCGCGATTGAAACAGAAGGCCAAGCCGGTCGACGGCGTCGATGACGGTCTGCGCCGTCTGATGGACGACATGCTGGAGACGATGTACGCGGCGCCGGGGATCGGCCTCGCCGCGCCTCAGGTCGGGGTGGCGAAGCGGGTCATCGTGGTCGATATTTCGCACGAGGACGAACCGAAGGAGCCGTTGCGCATGGCCAATCCGGAGGTCGTCTGGGCCTCCGACCACGACGCCTGCTACGAGGAGGGCTGCCTCTCGGTGCCCGACCACTACGCCGACGTGACCCGGCCGGCGGAGGCCAAGATCCGGTATGTCGACGAGCAGAACGAGATTCGCGAACTCTACACTGCCGATTTTCTGGCGACCGTGGTCCAGCACGAAATCGACCACCTCGACGGTATTCTGTTCATCGATCACTTGTCCCAGCTCAAGCGCAACATGATCCTGCGCAAGCTGCAGAAATCGAAGAAGCATGGTAAGGCGCCGTCGGCCCGCGCCGCGCTTTAGCCACCATCGGGGGACCCGGTGAAGATCGTCTTCATGGGAACCCCGGACTTTGCCGTGCCCGCGCTGCGCGCCCTGGCCGATCGCGGCCACGACATCGTCAGCGTCTATACCCAGCCGCCCCGACCCGCTGGACGCGGCCAGCACGAACAACCGTCGCCGGTTCATCGCTTCGCCGCCGAGCGCGGATACCCGGTGCGCACCCCGCGATCGCTGGCGGGCGATGCCGAACAGGCCGAATTCGCCGCGCTCGGGGCCGATTTTTGCGTCGTCGCCGCCTACGGCCTGATGCTGCCGCCGTCGATCCTTTCGGCGCCGCGGTTCGGCTGCCTCAACATCCACGCCTCGCTGCTGCCGCGGTGGCGCGGCGCGTCGCCGATCCAGAGCGCGATCCTGGCCGGCGACAGCGAAACCGGGGTGACGATCATGCAGATGGATGCGGGTCTCGACACCGGGCCGATCTTGCTGCAGGAGCAAACGCCGATCACCGAAGCGTCGACCGGTGCGTCGCTGCACGACGAGTTGGCTCAAATCGGCGCCCGTGCCATTCTCGCCGCGATCGACGGATTGCTCGCCCGCAAATTGGTGCCGCAGCCGCAATCGGATGCCGCGGCGACCCACTGCCGCAAGCTGACCCGCGCCGACGGCCGGCTCGACTGGTCGCAGCCCGCGGCCGACCTGGAACGCCGGGTCCGGGCCTTCACGCCGTGGCCCGGCGCCTGGTTCGATCTCGGCGGTGAGCCCATCCGCGTCCTCGAATCCGAGGTCATGGATGATATCGGCGACGAGGCGGCGGGGACGGTGCTGCCCGGCGCCGGCATGGCGGTGCGCTGCGGCGATCGCCGCGCGCTGCGCCTCCGCGTCGTCCAAAGGCCGGGCAAGCGCCCACTCGCCGACAAGGAATTCCGCCGCGGCTGGCGGCGGCGCCCGAGTCCGTCGCCGCGATGACCCGGTTCAAGCTGGTCGTCGAATACGACGGCGGCAAATTCGTCGGCTGGCAGCGCCAGGCCAACGGTCGGTCGGTGCAACAGGCGCTCGAGGAGGCGGTGACGCGGTTCTGCGACGAAACCATTGTCGTGCATGGGGCGGGGCGCACCGACTCCGGGGTCCATGCCCTCGCCCAGGTCGCCCATTTCGACCTCGCGACCGAGCACGGCGCCGATACGGTGCGCGACGCCCTCAATTACCATCTCAAGCCCGAACCCGTCGCCGTGCTCGGCGCGGAAGCGGTGACGGCCGATTTTCACGCCCGCTTTTCCGCCGTCGAGCGGTCTTATGTCTACCGCATCATCAACCGGCGGCCGCCGCTTACCCTCGAGTCCGGCCGGGCGTGGCAGATAATGGTGCCGCTCGACGAGGGGATGATGGCGACGGCGGCCGAGGTACTTGTCGGACGCCATGATTTCACCAGCTTCCGCGCCGCGAACTGCCAGGCCAAGTCGCCGCTCAGGAACCTCGACGGTCTCGATGTCGAGCGCGACGGCGAGGTGATCCAGATTCGGGCGCGGGCCCGTTCGTTCCTCCACCACCAGGTGCGCAATATGGTCGGCACCCTGAAGCTGGTCGGCGAAGGCAATTGGTCGGTCGAGGATGTCGCCGCCGCCCTCGCGGCGCGCAATCGCGCCGCCGGCGGTCCAACCGCGCCCGCCCACGGCCTCTACCTGGTCGATGTGCGATATCCGCAACAGGCGTTTGATCCGATAAGGCTCTAGCCGAGGATCAGCGCGTCCTTGATGCCGGTGATGAACAGCGACAGGGCGAGGTCGAGGATGACGACGCCGGCGGCCATCGTTCCGCTGATGCGCAGCGCCGTTTTGGCGATATGGCCGACATAGGCCAGGATGACGACCGTGGCGATTACCATCAGAAACGACCACCCCGACGGCGCCGCCGGATCGTTCGGTGTCAGCAAGGCGACCGGCAGAAACACGGCGGTCTGCAGGATGTGGGACCAGTTGTAGGCGACAATGTAGCCGACGAAATCCTCGGACCGGTCGATCAGCTCGGCGAAGTAGAACATGGCGACCGGGAACGCCGTCCAGCCGATGACGTAGCCGATCGCCTCGACCGTGTAAAAGCGGAGCAACCCGGTGGTCAATTGTTGCTCGTCATAGGCCATCGCGGCGAGAAGCAGATAGGCCGGGGCGACCAGGGCGGCGGCCCAGAACGAGCGCCAGAAGCCTTCCACGCTGATATCGAATAATGCCATGCCGCCGGGATCGAGACGGGCCAATCGCCAGGTCCCCTGGATGGCCTGGGCGAGCTCGGTCGAGGTAATCATCGCGCCGCGAAATAGCGGTCGAGGATGCCGCGATAGATGGCGGCGAGCGCCTGCAGGTCATCCACGCGCGTACGCTCGTCCACCTTATGCATGGTCTGGCCGACGAGGCCGAATTCGACGACCGGGCAGTAATCCTTAATGAACCGCGCATCGGACGTACCGCCGGAGGTGCTGAGTTCGGGACGGTGGCCGGTGACCTCGGCAACCGAATCGGCGACGATCTCGCTGAGCGCGCCGGGCGGTGTCAGGAAGGCCTCGCCGCTGACCCGGACGTCGAGGCGATAGTCCACGTCCGTGCTGTCCAGCCGGTCGCGCAGCCAGGCGATCAGGCTGTCGCTGGTATGCCGGTCGTTGAAGCGGACATTGAACTGGGCGATGGCGCGTGCCGGGATCACGTTGTCGGCGGTATTGCCGACATCGATCGTGGTGATCTCGAGATTCGAAGGTTGGAAGGCGTCGGTGCCATCGTCGAGCGATGCGTCGGCGATCGCGCCCAGCAAGCGTATCATCGCCGGAACCGGATTATCGGAGAGGTGGGGATAGGCCACATGTCCCTGAACACCGTCGACCGTAATCGTCCCCGTCATGCTGCCGCGGCGGCCGATCTTCGCCATCTCGCCGAGGAAATTCGGATTGGTCGGCTCGCCGACGACACAGGCGTCGATCGTTTCGCCGTTCTCGGCCATCCACTCGAGCACCCTGCGCGTGCCATTGACCGCGGGGCCTTCCTCGTCACCGGTGATCAGCAGGCTCAATGAGCCGGGCGGACCATCCGGGCGCTCTTCGAGATAAGACCAGACCGCGGCGACGAAGGCGGCGACGGCGCCCTTCATGTCGGTCGCGCCGCGGCCATAGATCTCGTCGCCGACGACCTCTCCGGCGAAGGGATCGACCGACCATGACGCCCGATCGCCGACCGGCACCACGTCGGTGTGGCCGGCGAAGCAGAAATTGGGTCCGACCGCGCCGCGGCGCGCATAGAGATTGCTCACCTCCGCGGTCCCTTCCGCCATGAAAGGGAGACGATGACAGGTGAAGCCGAGATCGGCCAATGTCTTTTCAAGGATGTCGAGGGCACCGGCATCCGATGGCGTTACGCTGGGGCAGCGGATCAACGCCTGGGTCAGCGCAACGGCGTCGAACGGCGGCATTAGAGGCTCTAGTCCCTTAGAAGCTCGTTGATCGACGTTTTGGCCCGGGTTTTTTCGTCGACCCGTTTCACGATGACGGCGCTGTAGAGGTCCGGACCAGGCGAGCCGTCGGGCAACGGCCGTCCCGGCATTGTTCCGGAGACAACGACGGAATAGGCCGGAACACGGCCATAATGGATCTCGCCGGTGGTGCGGTCGACGATACGCGTCGATTGGCCGAGATAGACCCCCATCGACAGCACCGCGCCGGTCTCGACGATGACCCCTTCGGCGACTTCCGAGCGGGCGCCGACAAAACAATTGTCCTCGATGATCACGGGATCGGCCTGCAGCGGCTCGAGCACGCCGCCGATACCCGCACCCCCGGAAATATGGCAGTTCTTTCCGACCTGGGCACAGGAGCCGACCGTGGCCCAGGTGTCGACCATGGTTCCGCTGTCGACGAAGGCGCCGACATTGACGAAACACGGCATCAGGATCACGCCGGGGGCGATATGGGCCGACCGGCGAACGACGCAGCTGGGCACGGCGCGGAAACCGGCGTCGCGAAACTCCGCGTCGCCCCAGCCGGCGAATTTCGATGACACTTTGTCGAACCATGGCGCCGGGCCGCGGATGGGATCGGTCGGGCCGCCGGGAATGGGCGCCATGTCGTAAAGGCGGAATGACAGCAGCACGGCCTTCTTCGCCCACTGGTTGACCTGCCATCCGTTGTCGCCGGGTTCGGCGACCCGCAAATCGCCGCGGTCGAGTGCCTCGAGGGTCGATTCAACGGCGTCGCGGAACTCGCCCTTGGTATCGGGCGCCACCTCCGCACGGGATTCCCATGCGGCATCGATCGTGTTCTTAAGCGAGCCGGTATCGAACATTCATGGCGCCCCAGATTGCCGGCGCGCACCTTGGTCCAGGCATCGTCGCCTGTCAATAAGTGCCGCCGGCTTGGTGGCGCGTCTCGCTGCGGCGGGCTGTGCCGACATCGGTAAGCCACGCCACCAGGTCCTCGGTGACGTGGTGGACGTGATCGCCGTCGCGGCCGATTTGAGCGTATTTGGTATCCGTATGCACCAGCACCGTGGTCATGCCGAGCGCATGGGCCGGCCTTAGGTTCTGGGGAATATCCTCGACCAACACGGCACGCCGAGGTTCGATCTCGAAGGTATCGACGAGCTTGCGATAGGTTGTCGGGTCGGGTTTGGGCCTGTAGTCGGCGGCGACGATGTCGAAGGTCGCCTCGAAATGATGGCCGACGCCAAGCCGTTCCAGGACCCGCGCGGCGTGGTCGACCGAGCCGTTGGTGAAAATGATCTTTCGTCCCGCGAGCCCGTCCAGCGCGGCATCGAGTTGCGGCATCCGCGGCACCGGGCTGTAGTCGATATCGTGGACATGGGTCAGGAACGCTAATGGGTCGACGCCGTGTTCGGTCATCAACCCTCGCATCGTCGTGCCATGGGTGTGGAACATGCTCTTTTGCGTCCGGCGCGCCTCGGCCCGGTCGCAGCCAAGCAGGTTGACGATGAAGTCGCCCATCAGCACGTCGATCTGATCGAACAGCCGGCAGGTCGCCGGATACAGGGTGTTGTCGAGGTCGAACACCCAGACGTCGACGTGGCCCATGCCCGGCGCCGCGCCCGCGTTCGTTTTCAGATCCTCTTTCACGATCGCCTCTAGAGCTCGGACACCAATGTGCCGATACCGCCGGCGGTGAAAATCTCCAGCAGCATGACATGCGGGATGCGTCCGTCGAGGATCACCGCCGCCTCGACGCCGTTGTCGACCGCCGAAACGCAGGTCTCGATCTTGGGGATCATGCCGCCGCTGATGATGCCGTCGGCGATGCAGCCCCGCGCTTGTTCGGCGGTGAGGTCGGAGATCAACGTGCCATCCTTGTCGAGGACGCCGGCGACGTCGGTGAGCAGGAACAGGCGCGCCGCCGAAACCGCCTCGGCGATGGCGCCGGCGACGGTGTCGGCGTTGATGTTGAAGCTTTCACCGGATGGGCCGACGCCGATCGGCGCGACCACGGGGATCATGTCGGAAACGACCAGCTCCTCCAGGATCTCGGCGTTTACTTGACGGGGCTCGCCGACGAACCCGAGATCGAGAATTTTCTCGATGTTCGAATCGGGATCGCGCTTGGTCCGCCGTAGCTTGCGCGCCTCGATCAAATTGCCGTCCTTGCCGGAGATGCCGACCGCGGTGCCGCCGGCGGCATTGATCGCACTGACGATCTGCTTGTTGATCTTTCCCGACAACACCATCTCGACGATTTCGACGGTGGCTGCGTCGGTTACGCGAAGGCCGTCTACGAAATCGCTTTCAATGTTCAGCCGTTTCAGCATTGCGCCGATTTGCGGGCCGCCGCCATGGACGACGATCGGGTTTATGCCGACGCGCTTGAGCAGCACGATATCGTTGGCGAAATCCTTGGCCAGCCGATCGTCGCCCATGGCGTGGCCACCATATTTGATGATGAACGACCGTCCGGCGTAGCGGCGCAGATACGGCAACGCTTCGATCAGTGTTTTGGCGGTCCTCAGCCAATGCTTGGTTTCACCGATTTTTCTCGCCTCGGTCATGGTCCAACTTCCTTGTTGCTTGGCGACCCTAGCTCAAACTCTCGGTATCGTCCAAGGTGGCGAGCCATGCCCGCAACTCGGCTATGCCTGTCTTGCGCACGGCACTGGTAGCGATCACCTCGGGGTGTGCCGCCGGATGCTTGGCAAGGCTGCGCGCGATCTCGGTTAGCCGGTCGCTGAGTTCGGCAGGCTTGGTTTTGTCGGCCTTGGTGAGAACCGCCTGGTAGGCGACCGCCGCATTGTCGAACAGATCCAGGATCTCGTTGTCCGTCGGCATCAGGCCGTGTCGGGCGTCGATGAGCAGGAAAACCCGCCGCAAAGTGGGACGGCCGCGCAGATAATCCATCGTCAGCCGGGTCCAGCTTCGAACCTCGCTGCGCGACGCCCGGGCATAGCCGTACCCGGGGAGATCGGCGAGCATCAACTCGCCACCGAGATCAAAGAAGTTGAGCTGCCGGGTCCGGCCCGGGGTGTTGGATGTGCGCGCCAGGTTCTTGCGGCCGGTCAGCGCGTTCAAAAGACTCGATTTGCCGACGTTGGAGCGGCCGGCGAACGCTACCTCTGGCAGGTCGGCCGCCGGCAGGTCGTCGAGACCGGCCGCACCGGTGACAAACCGGCACTCCCGGGCGAACAGAAGGCGGCCCCGTTCGATGGCGTCCTCATCCATGGCCGCCAGGACCGCCCCGGCTCAGCGGCGGCCGCCACGTGAGCGGCGTTTGTTGCGTCCCCGGTTCTTGCCGCGCGCGGCGCTGGTCGTGGTCGCGGCGGGTGCGGCCTCCTCGTGTTCGGTCTCGTCGCCGTCGTTGTCCTCCGCCTCGGATTCGTCTTCCTTTGTTGATTTATCGCCGGCCTGGGACGTGTTGCCCGCCGCGGCCGGTGCCGGTGACCCCGCCTTCTTCGCCGCCGCTGCCGCGTCGGCCTTGGCCACGCCGCGCATGATCATCCATTGCTGGCCGATGGAGAGGACGTTGTTCCACGCCCAATAGATGACCAGGCCGGACGGGAAGCGGGCCAGCAGGAAGGTGAAGATGATCGGCAGGAACATGAAGATCCGCGCCTGGATCGGGTCCGGCGGCTGCGGGTTCAGCTTCTGCTGGAGGAACATGGAGATGCCCATGATCAACGGCCAGGCGCCGATCAAAAGGAATTCGGGCGGGGTGAACGGAATCAGGCCGAAGGCGTTGAAGACCGTCGTCGGGTCCGGTGCCGAGAGGTCCTGGATCCAGCCGAAAAATGGCGCGTGACGCATCTCGATCGTAACGAAAAGCACTTTGTAGAGGGCGAAGAACACCGGAATCTGGACGGCGATCGGCAGGCAGCCCGATGCCGGGCTCACCTTCTTATCCTTGTACATCGCCATCATCTCTTGATTGAGACGCTGCTTGTCATCGCCGAAGCGTTCGCGGAGCGACATGATTTCCGGCTGTAACGCCTTCATCCGGCTCATCGAGCGGTAGGACTTGTTGGCCAGCGGGAACATGATCAGCTTGATCAACACGGTGAGCAACAGGATGGCGACGCCGAAATTGCCGACCATCTCGTTGATGTAGATCAGGACGTAGAACAGCGGTTTGGTCAGGAAGTAGAACCAGCCGAAATCGATCGCGCGATCGAACTTGTCGATGCCGTATTGCTCGGAATAGGCGTCGAGCACCTGGACTTCCTTGGCGCCGGCGAAAAGATGGCTGGTCACGGTGATGGTCGCACCCGGCGCGATTTCGCGGCCGCCGCCGATGAAGTCGGTCTGGTAGCGGTTGCGGCCGTCGGCGACCGAATAGCTGAATCGCCCGGTCGACCCGGCATCCTGGTTGGGTATCAGCGATACCAGCCAGTATTTGTCGGTAATCCCGATCCACCCGCCATTGCTCTTGAATTCGATCGTGTTCTCATCCTGGAGCTCGTCGTAATCGATTTCCTTCAAGGTGCCGTCGAGGACGCCGATCGGACCTTCGTGCAGGATGAAAAAGCCAAGCACCGGCGGCGGATCGGTCCGCGAAACGATGCTGTAGGGAAACAGGTTTACCGATTGGTTGCCGACGTTGCGAACGCTTTGCGTGATCTCGAACATGTAGCTTTCGTCGATCGAGATCGTTCGCGTGAAGATCAAACCGGCGCCATTGTTCCAAGTCAAGGTCACCGGCGTCTTGTCGGTCAGTTTGTCGCCGTCCGACTGCCACAAGGTGTCGCCATCGGGAAGGACTAAATCGGCCTGATCGGACACCCACCCGACAGTCGAATAGTAGGGCTTGTCACTGCCGCCCGGCGACAACAAGGTGACCTCCGGACTCGTCGGGTCAACGGTCTCGCGGAATTTCTTGAGTTTGAGGTCGTCGAGCCGGGCGCCCCGCAAGGCAAGCGACCCATCGACCACCGGATTGTCGATTTCGACGCGGGGAGATTCTGCCAGCACCTGGGCACGGTCGGTCTCGGGTGTGGGTGCGGCTCCGGAGGGGGCGGCCGGACGTGGGATCGAATCGCCGATTGGTGTTGACGAATCCGTGGTTTGCACCGGCTGGTCGCGCTCCGGATACATCGAATCCATGAAAAACTGGAACCCGAAGATGACCGCGAGCGAAATTGCGATGGCGAGCAGGAGGTTGCGCTGTTCCATCGGCGGACCCTAACGACCGTGTCCGTGACAGTCATGGTCGCCGGGGACCGGATCGTATCCGTACCCGCCCCAGGGGTGACATCGGAGAAGGCGGTGCAGCGTCAACCAGCCGCCCCGAAACGGTCCGTGCAATACCAGGGCGCGTGCCGCATACCCCGAACAGCTCGGCTCGAAGCGGCACACTTTCGGCACCATAGGCCCTATCGTCCAACGATAGACATGGACAGGTGCCGCGGCGATCCAACCGAGCAAGGTCATTCGCCCCGAGACCCCTGTATTGCCGGTTCCGCCGCCGACTCGGAGTTCCTGTACAGGTCCAGCCGCCTCAATGCATCCTCCAGGTCCGCCATCAAGGCCGTGAACGGCCGCTCTGGTGTCGCCTTCCTTGCGATCAATACATAGTCATAGGCCGGCGCCGCCGCCACCGGTAGAATTCTCTCCGCCACCGCCCGCAAACGCCGCCGCGCCCGGTTGCGGGCGACCGCGTTGCCGACCTTGCGGCTCGCCGTAAAGCCCACCCGGGGGCCCCATTCGGGGTTGCCGTGGCAATACGCCTGCAGCACCAGTCCCGGCGTCGCCTTCTTTTTTCCTTTGGCCGCGACTTCGAGAAACTGCGGACGTTTGGTTAGACGTCCGATCGTCATGATCCGGTATTTAGGCCGACAGGCGTTTGCGGCCTTTCGCGCGGCGGCGCGCCAAGATGCGGCGACCACCGACTGTCGACATGCGGCTGCGAAATCCGTGGCGGCGCTTGCGTACCAGCACGCTCGGTTGATATGTGCGTTTCAAGGGTAGCCTCCGTCATCGGCAACCTAGTCAATTGGCCCGCTGTATAGTGGCTGGGGCGAAGCAAGTCAATGCAAGGCGGACGGCGCCTTTGACCGTGGCCAAGGCGGCCGTGGCGCACCCCGTACAATCACACTAAGGTGATGGCGAAGTGACTGGTGGTAGATTTGCCGTGCCCCCAAATTTCGCGGCGTGGAAGAGGACACTCGGCAGCGAAGCGGCACGATGGAAATGGGCATACGAGAATTGGGGGCCGACGGCATGACGACACCCGAGAACGGCGGCCAGAAGGCCCGATTTTCGATCTGGCGGCTGCTACCGGTTGCTCTCCTGGTAGGTGGATTGGTGGCTTTTTTCGTCTTCGATCTCGATGTCTATCTGTCATTCGATATCTTGAGCGACAACCGCGATTTCCTCTCTCAATACGTGGCGGAGAACTTTGTCGCCGCAGCCCTGATTTACACGATCGGCTATATCGCGGTGATTGCATTCTCGCTGCCCGGCGGGGCGATCCTGTCGCTGACCGGCGGTTTCCTGTTCGGCATCGCCATCGGCAGCGTGTTGACCATTGTCGGCGCGACCATTGGCGCGACCACCCTTTTTGTTGCCGCCAAGACCGCGTTCGGCGAAGTCCTGCAGGCCAGGGCCGGGGCGGCGGTCAATCGGATGAGAGACGGCTTCCAGAAAAATGCATTCAGCTACCTGCTGTTTCTTCGGTTGATCCCGGTTTTTCCGTTCTGGCTGGTGAACCTGGTGCCGGCACTGCTCAACATCCCGCTGTCGGTCTACATGCTGGCGACGCTGATCGGGATCATTCCGGGGACCGTGGTCTACGTCAGCGTCGGCAACGGATTGGGTGCCGTGCTCGATGCCGGCCGTAGTCCCGATTTGGGCATCATCTTCGATCTTGAGATTTTGCTGCCGCTGATCGGCCTGGCGCTGCTGTCGCTGGTTCCGATCCTTTACAAGCGGTTCTCCGGCAAGGCCGACGGCGAACAATCCTGACCCCTGAGGAGCCTCCACCATGGTTGAAGTAATCAATGCCGATATCTGCGTGATCGGCGGCGGCTCGGGCGGCTTGGCCGTCGCTGCCGGGGCCTCCCAGATGGGGTCGTCGACCGTGCTCATCGAGGCCGGCAAGATGGGCGGCGATTGCCTTAACTACGGGTGCGTGCCGTCGAAATCGATGATCGCAGCGGCGCACGCCGCCGAATCGATGCGCCGCGCCGATCGCTTCGGCATCAAGGCGGTCGAGCCCGAAATCGATTTCAAGGGCGTTCACGATCACATTCACGGTGTTATCGCGGCCATCGCGCCGGTCGATTCGGTCGACCGTTTCGAGGGTCTCGGGGTCAAGGTCCTTCTCGCCCGCGCGGCCTTCACCGGACCGGATGAGGTTGCCGCAGGTGGCTACAAAGTGCGCGCCCGGCGGTTCGTCATTGCTACCGGCTCAAGGGCCGCGGCACCGCCGATACCGGGGCTTGCCGAGGTGGCGTACCTGACCAACGAGACGATCTTCGACAATACCACGCGGCCCGAACACCTGATCGTCATCGGCGGCGGTCCGATTGGGGCCGAGCTTGCCCAAGCCCACCGGCGGCTCGGCATTCCGGTGACCTTGCTCGAGGCATTCACGGTCCTCGGCAAGGACGATCCCGAACTGACAGCGATCGTCAAGCGCCGTTTGCAGGCCGACGGCATCGATATGCGGGAGAACGTCAAGATCGATCATGTCGCCGGCGAACCGGGCGCGTTCCGGGTCCAACTCGGCGAGGGTGACGCGGCCGAGCAAATCGCCGGAAGCCACCTTCTGGTCGCCGCCGGGCGGCTTCCGACCGTCGACGGCCTCGATTTGGACAACGCCGGCGTCGCCTTCTCCAAGAAGGGAATCGAAGTCGACGACCGCCTGCGGACGACGAACAAGAAGATCTTCGCCATCGGTGATGTCGCGGGCGGCCCTCAATTCACCCATGCCGCCGGCTATCATGCAGGTATCGTCATCCGCAACGCGCTGTTCAGGCTGCCGGCCAAGGTGAACTATCGGGCCTTGCCGTGGGTCACCTACACCGATCCGGAATTGGCCCATGTCGGCATGACCGAAATCCAAGCTAAGGAGAAGCACGGCGCGATACGTATCTTGCGCTGGCCCTATGCGGAAAACGACCGAGCCCAGGCCGAGCGCGAAACCGAAGGGCTGATCAAAGCGGTTACCACCAAACGGGGCAAGATCCTCGGCGCCTCGATCGTCGGGGCCCACGCCGGCGAGTTGATTCACCCATGGGTCCTGGGCATCGGCAAAGGCCTCAAGATCAGCGATATCGCCAACATGATCATGCCCTATCCGACCCTTGGCGAAATCGGCAAGCGGGCCGCCGGCAGCTTCTACACGCCAAGCCTGTTTAGCGAGCGGACGCGGGCGATTGTGCGATTTCTCGCCAAGTTCGGGTAATCGCCCTCACAACAATGTGACCCCGCGTTAGGGTAATTGATTCGCGAATGTCACGCCGAATCCCAATCATATCAATGTGTTTGCGGGTTATGCCGCCCGTACCAAGGCCCCCGTCCACGGCATCGGGTTCCGAGTGGAAAATAATTGGCGGGGCGCCACGCAACGAACGCGGAGACGCGATCCACTGACTGAGGAGACCTTGGACATGATGAAGAAGACTGTTGCAGTGTTGAGTGTTGCTGCATTGGCCGCCGGTACGGTTGCCCTGCCCGCCGCCGCGGCAAGCTCCAACAGCGCACCGGTTCAGATTGCAAGCTGCAATCCATGTAACCCCTGTGGCGCGAGCAAGTGCAATCCATGTAACCCCTGCGGTGCGGCCAAGTGCAATCCGTGCAATCCGTGCAATCCGTGCGCGGCCAAGTGCAATCCGTGCAATCCGTGCAACCCGTGCAATCCGTGCAATCCGTGTAAGGCCAGCTAACGCATCGGCCAAGAATCTAGCTTTTGCGGGCGGCGCTCCAAATCATGGGGCGCCGCTTTTCTTTTTGCAGAATCTGACCGGCATGGCGGCTGGTTCGCGGGTCAGATAGCGTTTGGCGCGCGGGCCCGAGCCCGGCTATTCTCGACGTCATGAACAGGAAGACCTTCCGGCTTCCGCCAGCGATCAAGAGTCTATCGGCGCGTTTGCTGGTCTTGACCATATTTTTTGTCATGCTCAGCGAGCTGTTCATCTATGCGCCGTCGGTGGCACGTTATCGTAAGGTCTATCTGGAAGAACGCGTCGCCGATGCGCATCTCGCGACCTTGACCCTCGAAGCCACCCCCGATCACATGCTCGGGCCCGAACTCGAAGCCGAAGTCTTGCGCCAGGCCAAGGCGCGGCAGATCGCCCTGTCGCAGCCGGGCGAGCCGAAACGGATCCTGATGATGTCGGGCGCGCCGAAACCTGACCTCAGCATCGACCTGGGCCAACAAAGCTTCATGTCGTTCCTCATGGACGGGTTCGAAACCCTTTTCCAAAGCGGCAACCGCGTATTGATGGTCACAGGTTCGTCGCCGCACGATGCCAGCACCACCATCGAGGTGCTGATCGACGAAACGCCGATGCGCTTGGAGATGTACGATTATTCCGAGCGCATCCTCCAACTCTCGGTGATCATCTCGCTGTTTACGGCATCGCTGGTCTATCTCAGTCTGCAGTTGCTGATGGTCTATCCGATGCGGCGCATGACGGAGAGCATCGTGCGCTTCCGCGACGACCCGGAAAATCCGAATACGACGGTCGAGCCGACGCGCCGCGCCGACGAGATCGGCGTCGTCGTCGGCGTTCTGGCCGACATGCAAAGCTCGATCCGGAGATCGCTGAAGGAACGGGCCCGTCTCGCCGCGCTCGGCTCCGCGGTGGCCCGAATCAACCACGATCTGCGCAATATCCTATCGCCGGCACAGCTGCTGTCGGACCGTCTCGTCGGCAGCGAGGACCCGGAGGTGAAGCGGATCGCGCCCCGACTGGTCAGTGCGATCGACCGTGCCGTCGATCTCAGTGTGCAAACCCTCAATTTCGCGACCGATTCGGGGCCGCAACTGGATCGCACGCGGTTCCAGCTACGGCCCCTCGCGGATGAGGTCGGCGGTGCGTTCGAGGCCGCTGATGGCGACCAAGCGCTACAATGGCGGAACAACATCGATGCCGGCCTCGAGGCGGTCGCCGATCGCGACCAGATCTACCGGGTCTTGGCGAACCTCGCCCACAACGCACGCGAAGCCGGCGCGACATGCGTGACCTTTGATGCCGACGTCGACGATGCGGAGCTCCGCCTCGAGGTCGGCGACAATGGACCCGGCTTGTCGGACCAGGCGAAAAAAAACCTGTTCCAACCGTTTTCGGGATCGACTCGGCCCGGCGGGACCGGGCTCGGGCTCGCCATATCGGACGAGCTGGTGCGCGCGCATGGCGGTGAATTGCAGCTCGTTTCCAGCGGCCCCGATGGCGCCAGGTTCCGCATCATACTGCCCCGGAGTTAGCGATCGCCCGGACGCAAGTCCGCGGAAATGTTGGGCTGGCGGTTGGTCGCCGCGCTCTTATTGTGCAATGCAGCATAATTGATTAAGATAGCGGCCGGTCGAAGCTGGTTTTATTGCCGCAGGGGAATTGTGCGATGAGCGTTCACAAGGAAAGATCCCGCATCACGGTCCCTCAGATCGCCGCCCGCAAGGGTTCGGAACCGATTGTCTGCCTGACCGCTTACACCGCCCTCACTGCGAAGATATTGGATCCGCATGTCGATCTTATGCTGGTCGGCGATTCGCTCGGCATGGTCATCTACGGCATGGAGAACACGCTCGGCGTCAATGTCGACATGATGATCAATCATGGCGCCGCCGTCGTCCGCGGCTCCGAGACGGCCTGCGTTATCGTCGACCTGCCGTTCGGTTCGTATCAGGAATCGCCGCCCGTGGCGTTCCGCACGGCGGCGCGGGTCATGCGCGAAACCGGTTGCGCCGGCGTCAAGATCGAGGGCGGCGCGGAAATGGCCGACACCGTGCGTTTCCTCAATGAACGGGGTATCCCGGTGCTCGGCCATGTCGGCCTCATGCCGCAAGCCGTCAACACCCAGGGCGGGTTCAAGGCCCAGGGAAAGTCCGAATTGGAGGCCGCGCGTATACGCGCCGACGCTCAGGCGATCGCCGACGCCGGCGCCTTCGCCATCGTTATCGAGGGCACAATGGAGCCGTTGGCGCGGGCTTTGACGGAAAGCCTGTCGATCCCGACGATCGGCATTGGTGCGTCGCCCGCCTGCGATGGCCAAATCCTGGTGACGGAAGATCTCGTCGGTCTGTTTTCGGATTTCAAACCCCGTTTCGTGAAGCGCTACGCGGATCTGGGCGGCCAGATCGGCGCCGCCGCCGCGGCCTATGCCGCCGACGTCCGCGATCGCCGTTTCCCCGATGCCGATCATTGCTTCGGGATGCGGCAGACGGGCTAGCCCGTACCGGCCGGGCGGATCGTCCGCATGGCGACACAATCCCGACCTGTGATCGTTCGGCGTGCCGCCGACGTCCGGGCCACGGTTTCGGAATGGCGTGCGGCCTCGAACCAAGTCGCGCTGGTGCCGACGATGGGGGCGCTCCACGCCGGTCATTTGGCCCTCGCCGAAGCCGCTCGCGCGGCGGCCGACCGGGTGGTCGTGACGATCTTCGTCAATCCCAAGCAATTCGGCGAGGGCGAAGACTTCACCGCCTATCCTCGCGATGAGACGGCGGATCTCGACAAGCTGGCCGCCGCCGGGACCGACGTCGTCTATATCCCGCCGGTCGACGAAGTCTTCCCGGACGGCTTTTCGACCCAGGTGATCGTCGGCGGACTAACCGACGTCCTCGATGGCGTTCATCGGCCCGGCCACTTCGAAGGTGTCGCCACCGTGGTCAGCAAACTGTTTCTGCAGACCCAGGCCGACAAGGCCTATTTCGGCGAGAAGGACTACCAGCAACTGCAGGTCATCCGCCGCATGGCGCACGATTTGGATATCCCGATCGAAGTGGTCGGCGTGCCCACCGTACGCGAGGCGGATGGATTGGCACTTTCGTCGCGCAACGCCTATCTTACGGCGGAGCAAAGGGCGGTGGCACCGGTCCTATACCGAACGCTCTGTGCGGTCGCCCGGGCCGTCGTCGACGACGTCGAATCCGGCAGCGAGGCGGCCGCGTGGGGCGCCGAAAGTTTGCAGGCGGCGGGGTTCGAATCGGTAGACTATGTCGCCGTCTGCGATGCCGCGACCCTGGTGCCGATCGAACGACCGGACCGACCCGGCCGGGTGCTTGGCGCCGGCCACCTGGGGCGGGCGCGGCTGATCGACAACGTCGCCTTGCGCCGCCACGAAACAGAGGAACACGTATGATGGCGATGAAGGGGTTTCAACAATTGATGGCGGAAGCGAACGCCGCGGTCCCGACGATCGATGTCGCCGAGGCGATGAGCACCCATCAGGACGGCGACGCCATTTTCGTCGACGTCCGCGAGACCGAGGAGTGGATGCAGGGACGCATACCGGGCGCCGTCCATGCGCCGCGCGGTTTTCTCGAGTTTATCGCCGATCCCGCGAGTCCGATGCACAAGCCGGAACTGAGTTCGGGCAAACGGCTGATGATCTATTGCGGCTCCGGCGGGCGATCGGTGTTGGCGACCAAGACGCTGGCCGATATGGGGCTGGATAAGGTGGCCAATATCGCCGGGGGATTCCAGGCCTGGGTTGGAACCGGCGGCGATATCGAAACCTAGAGCGTTCTGGACCTCGTCGCTCAGGGTCGCCCCGTCATGCCGGCGATTGGCTGAACGAAACTGAGGTCGGTGTCCCACGGGAAATTGATCCAGGTGTCCTGGCTGACCTCGGTGACGTAGGTATCGACCTCGGGGCGGCCCGCCGGTTTGGCGAAAATCGCCGCCAGATGGACGTTCGGCCACAGCTCATGGACTTTGCGCGCGGTCTGGCCGGTGTCGACAAGGTCGTCGACCACCAACCAGCCGGTGCCGCCGTCTTCGAGGACCGGTGCCTTGAGGACTTTGACCTCGCCCTGCTGCTGGTAGTCGTAGCTGACCAGGCACACCGAATCGACCATCCGGATCTCCAGCTCGCGGGCGACGATCGTTGCCGGCACCAAGCCCCCGCGGGCGATCCCGATCAGACCCTTCCACGGTCCCTTCTCCATCAGCCGCCAGGCCAGCGCCTTGGCGTCGCGGTGCAGTTCCTGCCACGAAACCGGATAGTTCTTCACATAGCGTTCGTCGGTCTTGTCGCTTGTCGCGTCCATCGTCATTCCCGTCGCTTAGGTTGCCTCGTCCGCGGCCGGAACCAGTGCAACAGCATTGATCCGCCAGCTATCGTCCGCTTGCCGCCGCATCTCGTAGAGCACGATGTAAAGGGCGTCGTCCGGGCCGACGACGAGCACCCGCTGAATCAGCCGGCCGCCAATCGGGGCCAGGGTCAGGAATTCGACCAGTTGGGGCCGATAGACCGGCTGATAGCCGGACCTGACCATTTTCATGAAGGTGTTGGCATCGCCGAATCGGGCCCGAATCGCTGGTGCGGCAAAGGAAAACGCCGTCTCGCCGTCGTCCCGCCGAAACGCCTCGATCTGCGCGCTAATGGTCGCCTCGATCGCCGCGCGAGCGGCCTCGGACGGCGCGCTGTTCTCGTCCGCGGCGGCGGCCGCCGATGTCCCGAACACGAGAACGCAGATCGTTATGAAGCGCAGCAAGGTCACCGGCATTCTCCTATCGGTCCACAATACGCCGCGGCGCCCGCATCGCCAAGCAAGCCATGCTTGCCCCGGCCGGGTGATCGCGGTAGCTCTCAGCCCTTTGGGGAAGTCGGGAGGGGACATGATCTGGACAACGCGGGCGCGCCGCGGCGCCGTGGTTGCATCCCACAACCTGGCTGCCGAAGCCGGTTTGGCGGTGCTGCGGGAAGGCGGCAACGCGATCGAGGCCATGGTCGCGGCGGTGGCGACGATTTCGGTGGTCTATCCGCATATGAACGGGATCGGCGGCGACGGGTTCTGGTTGATCGACGATGGCAATGGTCCGCCCCGCGGCATCATGGGCATCGGGCGCGCGGGCGAACGGGTTACCATCGACCACTACCGGGAGCTTGGCCTGGAAGCTATTCCGTCGCGCGGCCCGCAGGCGGCGATCACCGCGGCGGGTACGGTTTCGAGCTGGCAAGCCGCGCTCGATATCAGCCGGACGTGGGATGGCCGCTTGCCGTTGACACGGCTTCTCGCGGACGCGGCCTACTATGCGCGGCATGGTTTTCCGGTCAGTCGTTCGCAGCACGAGAACACCGCCGCCAAGCGCGACGAGCTCGCCGACGTGCCGGGTTTCGCCGACCTGTTCCTGCCCGGCGGCACCGTACCAGATGTCGGTGAACTGTTCCGCAACACGGCGCTCGCCGAGACGTTGGACCGTCTCGCCGCGGCCGGTCTCGAAGATTTCTATCGTGGCGATATAGCCCGCGCCATTGCCGCCGATCTGGAGCGTGCCGGCAGCCTGCTGACCCTGGACGATATCGAAGGCCATCGGGTGACCGCCGCCGCCCCCCTGTCGGTCGCCCTCACGGGCGCCACAATCTACAATCTGCCGCCGCCGACCCAGGGCCTGGCGTCGTTGATGATCCTGGCGCTTTTCGACCGCTTTGACTGCACCGCGGCGGATAATTTCGAACACGTCCATCTTCTGGTCGAGGCGACCAAGCAGGCGTTTCGGGTTCGCGATGACGAGATCACCGATCCGGCGTTCGCCGTCACCGATCCGGTCGGCCATCTTTCCGACGAGGCGCTGGCCCGCGCGGCCGGTGGAATCGATCCCGCGCACGCGGCGCCGTGGCCGCAACCGGCCAATCCCGGCGATACGGTGTGGCTCGGCGCGATCGACGAACAGGGACGCGCGGTCAGTTTCATCCATTCGATCTATTGGGAATTCGGCGCCGGCGTGGTGTTGCCGCAAACCGGTATCACCTGGCAGAACCGCGGCGTCAGTTTCGCCCTCGATGAAGCGGCGCCGAACCCGCTGACGCCGGGCCGGCAACCCTTCCACACCAACAACCCGGCGCTGGCCCGGCTCGACGACGGCCGTGTCATGGTCTACGGCACCATGGGCGGCGACGGTCAGCCGCAGACCCAAGCGGCGGTTTTCTCCCGCTACGCCCGCTTCGGCCAGGGCCTGCAGCAGGCGGTCAGCGGGCCGCGCTGGCTGCTCGGCCGACGGTGGAGCGAGACGACCACCGCGCTGCGGCTCGAGAACCGCTTCGACCCCGCGGTCCTCGACGCCCTCCGCACCGCCGGACACGAAGTCGTCGTTACCGAAGCGTTCGATGAGATCATGGGGCACGCCGGCGCCTTGGTATGCCACGCGTCGGGAACGATCGAGGGCGCCAACGACCCGCGCGGCGACGGCGCCGTCGCCGGCTATTAGAGCCTTATCGGATCAGACGGACCGGGTGATCCCACCGTCGACCCGAATGTTCTGCCCGGTGATGTAGCCGGCGCCGTCGGAGGCCAAAAAGCCGATCACGGCGGCGATCTCATCGGTTTTTCCATAGCGCTGCATCGGGATGCGGTCGCGGAACTCGGGCTTTTCCGGCAGGCTGTCGATGAAGCCGGGCAGCACGTTGTTCATGCGGATGTTGTCGGCCGCGTATTTGTCCGCGAACAGCTTCGTGTAAGCCGCCAGCCCGGCGCGAAAGACGCCGGAGGTCGGAAATACGGGATCGGGCTCGAAGGCGGCGAAGGTCGAGATATTGATGATCACGCCGGACTTTTGCCGGACCATGATCGGTGCCACCAACCGGGTCGGGCGGACCACGTTCAGGAAATAGACCTCCAAGCCCTGGTGCCAGTCCTCGTCCGATAGCTCGAGGACAGGTGCCCGCGGCCCGTGTCCGGCGCTATTGACCAGGACGTCGACGCGCCCCCACTTTTCCACGGTCTGATCGACCAATCGCGCGAGGTCGTCGTTCGACTGGTTCGACCCCGTCACGCCGATGCCGCCGAGTTCCTCGGCCAGGGTCTCTCCCTTGCCGGAAGACGACAGGATGGCAACGCGAAATCCGTCGGCCGCGAGTTTGCGTGCGGCGCCAGCGCCCATGCCGCTGCCGCCCGCAGTCACGATCGCCACTTTTTCTGTTGCCATGACTGTCTCCCGTGTATCGAAAGTGTCGATTTCGGTCGCCCGCGAGGCCATTCACCATGTGTGAAATCGCAGCGCGTCGCTGTTAACGCAGAAGCCGAGGCGGATGGGTCGGAAAAATTGCCGCAATGCGCGTCGAAGTCGTCCGGTCCGTTTCCCGCATCGGAACGGGTCACGGTTCGCGGCACATGAGCTTCGCTATTCGGAGTCCCAACGCAGCGATGGCCGTCGTCGGCGATCAACGCACGAAGATGTGGACCTCTTCGGTTGCCACGGTCGGGCTGGCCGCCGCCGACATCGTCACCCGATTGGCCGGCACGCCCATATTGGTCAGCGAGCGCATGACCTTCTCGGCATTGCGCCGGGACGATTCCTGGACCGCTGGCGACGCGCCCGCCGGCGCCACCGCGACAAGGTCGAACTGGGCGTTGGGGAAGCGCTGCAGCGCCTGATTGGCCGCCGAAAACAACGGCTCCTCGTACTGCACATCGGCGCGGTCGAAACGGATCATGACCAGCGGGCGCCGCTCCGCGACCGAGGCCACCTGGTTGCCGCCGCCACCGGCGGTGCCGGCAAAGCTGCGCCCATTGCCGGGCGCGTTGAGGAAATGCCCCTTATCGATGGCCATCGCCAGGCTGGTCATGTTCTGGCGCTCGCTCGATACATAGGCCGCCTGCTGGGTGATCTCGCCATTGATCGCGGCCTGCATCTGGCTCGCCTGCTGCAGGCTCTCGGTGGCCGCATTCTCGAGTTTTTCCAGGTTGCGATGATCGGCATCGACGCCGCCCGCCAGGTTGAACGAAGCGCGAATCGAATCGAGCAGGAAACTGGAAACCGTGACGTCGTTGTTGATCTTGCTGGCCAGGTTGGTCATCGGGCCAATGTCGGCGTTGACCGAATCAAGCCGGTTCTGTGCCTTGTTCCACAGTGCGATGACTTCCGGATTGCCGGGCGTGGTGCCGACCTGGAGCCGCGAGCGCACGTCCGAGACGCTGGAATTGTAGGACTGCCCGTTCTTGGCCGATTGGCCGCGTAGCTGCTGCAGCTCGCCGTTATCGGACGCGACCGAGCGTTGAAGCTGCGCCAATTCGCGCTGCAACTCGGCAACGCGCGCGCCGACGATGGTGCCGGTCGCGCTGCCCGACGGCAACTGCGAGGCCACGATCGGACCCGATTGTGCGGCGGTTCCCGTCGTGGCGGCATCGGTCTGCGCCGCGGTCTCGCCCGCGGACGGTTGAATCGGCACTTCCCGCCCGCCGCTGGTCGTCTGGGTCTGCGCCGCACTTTCCTCGCCCGTCGCACCGGGCCACAGGACTTCGTCGGCGAAGCTACAGGCGGCCAGGGCCAACGTAGCGCCGGCAACGACGATCAGTCTATTTGCTATCATCATTCTGGATCCTTGGTGTCTCCCCGATAATACGGGGCGGCGAACGGTCGCCGTCCATACAGGAGCACGGGAGCATGCGAAAGCTCGGGCTCCCAGGCAACATTTCGATGGTACCCGATGGCATCCGCCGCCACAAGTTGGATTCTTTCGCTGGTGGAACCACTTAGCCGGGGCATGTTCGCTTGCGTTCGAGGATCGTTTTGGCTAGTGTCGCGCCCCGCCGCCGGGTACCCGGCCGGCCGCTATCACGCATGCGCCCCTAGCTCAACTGGATAGAGCGTCTGACTACGGATCAGGAGGTTGGGGGTTCGAATCCTCCGGGGCGCGCCAGTGATTTCAAGGGGTTAGGCCGGGCGGCTCAAAGAACAAACCATGATTGTCCGACTTATTTGGGCCGACTGTCCGACTTTCCATCTAGTCGAGAGGGTCTTCCTGCCGGTGCACCCGATATCGGGCTGTCGTGTTCTCCTCGCGCAATCTAATGATGATGCGTTCGGCGCCGTCGAGGCTGTGGCGCAAATTTGACACGCTCATCGCGTTGAGCTCTGGGCCTGTCGGGATTGTCCAAAAGAAATTCTTATGGGACGGCGTTTGAAGGTGCGGCACATTTTCAATTTCCCATTGGCGGAGCGCGCGGGCTATCCACCCTCAATAAGCCGAATCTCGTCAGGCGTAAGATCATAAAGTCTGTATGTCAGCGCGTTGAGTTCTGTCTCAATTCGATCAATCTCTTCTTCGACACTGGAAACGTGTTGCTGAAGGCGGACAACTTGATCTACGACGGCTGCGCTGTCGGTTTCGCCGATCTTTCGCAGGGCATTCGCGAGCCTCTTGCCATCTGTTTTTTCCGTCACCGAGTATGTGGTGGCGAGCAATTTCCATTGAGCGAGGATGAACCGCCCTTCGACATCGGACAGAAAAATCCGTTCGACGACTGGTGCGCCGTCCACGAAGAATTTGAGTTCGCCACCTTTAAAGCTCGCATCCATTGAAACGCCCGGCCTCAGCCGCGCCCCCAAAGCTTCGATATGGGCGTCACGATCCTGCTCATAGCGCTTCTTTGCCCATTCTCGTTTTTCCGCCGCTTCCAGCCGAGCGGGCGCTTCTTGCTGGAGATCTCGTTTGGGCGTGAGATCGGGGAAAAGCCAAATTTCCGGCCTATTCCGATATCGCACGACCTGAAGACGGCGCTGGTCGTCCGCCAGTAAATCGCGTCGCTCCGTGTGCAGGGCTTGGAGTTTTTGGGCATGCGCCGTAACCGATAGCTGATCCTTATCTGATGCTCTCGCGATTGGGAGAGGCGCTATGAATTGCTTGTTCGCCTCGAACCATCCGCCATCTTTGGGTTTGGCTATTCGGCGAAAAACATGGTCGCACACCGGCGCATTTAGCAGTCCGAGCACATACCAGGCGCCAACATCACTGGCTGGAATGATCCCATTCACGCGAACGTTGTTCAGATACAGCTGTTCGGTCGGATCGGCGCAAACCCGCAGCGAGGGCACAGTTTGCGCGACGATCAGCTTTTCTATTTCCTGTCTATCGAGATTTTGATGTCGCCCGAAGCGGTACCATTGATCATCGTCGAGTGCCCTGTTTTCCCGCGCACGCAATTTCTCCTCCCATGATCGGAGATAAACCCACGCCTGCGGATAGGCGGCGACCATTCGGGAGACGGGAATCAGATGTGCCCCCTGATCATCGACTAAATAGGGGAACAGGAGGTAAGTGTCAGTCTTGGGTTCGATGTAACGCTTCGCCTCGGTGCCCGAGACCAGGGGTTTCATAATTTCGTCCTCGATCGCTACTTCGTATGGCGGCCCGTCGTCGCGATTGGGCTTGCAGAGGTACCGACCTGGCGCCAGCTTGGTCAGGTGATATACGGCATCTGCGCTTGTTATCAGGCCTTGATAGATGTTGCGGGTTATCTCTGGGTGATCGAGCCGGACACAGCGTTGGTACAGCCCGTCAATCAGGTCCCGATCCGCCCCCGTCGTCAGCAACCATCGGTTACCGAACGGCAACTGGTCATAGGACAATCTCGAATCGTTGCCGGCCCACGGCTCCTCGGGAATGACGCCGTCAGGCACAAGAGCCACCCGTACGAAGTCATTCGGCGTCCTGGAGAAGAATTGTAAAGCAGTGTAGGTCGTCGCTTCGTCGAACACTTGGAACGATTGGAAATCGATCCAGCCGTACAGATGCCGCCCTTCAAGAATATGATCGCGGAGACCTTCTCCATATTCGTTCATGGTCCAAAGGCTGGGTGCGATATATCCGAGCCGTCCGTCCTCATTCAGAAGGTCGATTCCTTTCTCAATGAAGGGCAGAAAAAGGTCGAAATTGCCCGTCTGAGTGCTTGCATACGTCTCACTACCCGCCGCGTCGGTCTTGAGAAAGGCCGCCATATCCGCATGTACCTTGCGGAAATTCTGAAGCTTCACGTAGGGTGGATTGCCAATTACGGCATCAAATCCCCCGTTTTCGAACACTTGTGGAAATGCGTCTCTCCAATCGAAGGCGTTGATTCGTTCCTGCTCGTCTTCGGAGTAGGGAGCAAGGCCGTCATAGAAATTGCTTCCAATCAGGCTGTTTCCTTCTCGGATGTGGTCGTCGAGCGACGATAGCGGCTGGTCGCCGCGCGCGGTGTGGAGCCACAGAGCCAGTTTCGTAATTTCCACGGATGCCGAGTTGATATCGACGCCGTAGAGATTGTTCCGGAGGATATTCCGGATGATTCGGTCATCTTCTCCATCGCGTGTGGTGTAAGTTCGGCTCACTTGTTTGCGTAATTCCTGTAAGGCGTGCCATTCGTCCACGAGGTAACGGAGTGCCGTGATGAGAAACGCGCCCGACCCACATGCCGGATCAACAATCTGGATGGATTTTAGGGCCTGTTCATAAGAGAGGATCGAGGCTTCAGTCGGCAGATCATTACCGCCGGCATCAGGCCACCCGGCCTGGGCCTTTAGGTCAGCAAGCCGACTGCCAATGGTCTCGGTCACGATGTGCTCTACAACCCATTCGGGCGTGTAGTACACGCCGTCCCGCTTGCGCTTACTTTCTTTGTTTATCGATGGTCGGTCCTCCGCCTCAGCTTCAAGAATTTCGAGCTCTGTAATCGATTGTTCGAAGATACGGCCAAGGATGTAGAGCCCGAGGCTCTTGCCAGGGTCACGTTTGGCCGCGTCGCCGAGCCTTGTCGTTTCCACGACAGGTGGATTGCTCAGTCCTTGGGCCCAATCGGAAGCGAAATTGTACGATGCCGAGAGATAGAGCAGCGTTAATTGGTAGGTATACAGGCTCGCTTCGTTTTGCCCTTGCCCCTGCTGACAGAAAACCCTGTTCGGAATGACTAGTTGCTCAAGGGCCCGATCGGATGCGAAGAGACCACCATTGAATTGGTTGAGTTGATTTCCGCCAAAAGCCGAGCCGTCATTCATGGCCCTGAAAAGGCCTAAGAGGCGCGGCCAAATCGTATTTGCCTCAGGATCAAAATAAGCATCGTTACTTTCGTAGATTAGAAAGTCACGAAGAAGTTGCGGTGGAAAGCCCAGTGCGCGGCCCATATCTTCGCAAAAGAAAATAAAAATAAAGCGATCCAAAATCTTCTGGGCAAGCCGAACAAGGCGACCTCGCGTGCCGGGAAAACGATCCGAGCCAACGCCATTATTTTCAATAAGGGCGAGATATAGATGTTCCCTGTACGCCCTGTATTCTTGATAAAATGTGTTTTCGAGTTGACGTTCTATGACCCATTGCTGGGCAACCAACTGTGTAAGTAGGCTACGGCCGCTGGCGCCATGGACCAGCAGCGTATCTCTGTGAAACAGTCGGTAAAATAGGAAGCGATCAAATCGCGCTTCTTCATCGTCCTCAATCAGGGATGGTCCCTGGAACAGGTCAACCGGTCGAATCGTAAAGCGAACGAATTGACGTGGCCCACGATCGGCCCAATAGAGCCGAAACTCGTTCATATCTGTGATGATGGCCCATGTCGGCAAAATGGGCTCGTTGCCAAACAGGCCTCGGCGTGACGCGCTTAAGTAGTCGAGCCCTTGTTTGACCGGAGATCGGTTGTCGCCTTTTCGCTTCTGCGGTGCGTCGAGTGCACTCTTGATGTCCTTAAACTCGCAGAGAACTTGAGGGGTCAGGTTCTCCGCTGCACTCGTGAAGTTTCCCAACGCTGCATCGGCACTACCCTGCCGCCCGCGCGCTCCACCGCCAGGAACGGGGAACTGCGGATAGAGCGTGAATGCGTCTCCCGCGCCCTCCTGTCCGGATTGAACATAGCCCCAGGTTTGCCGAAAAAACTCTTCTAGTAGTGCCGCCTCGGCAGAGCTTTCTTTGAGGTCGGTACGAGCCGACCAACGATTGAGCCTATCACAAAGCGCCCGTTCTTCGTCACTGTCCTTGTATGCCTCATAGTCGAGCGCCCAGACGGATCTAAGGAACTGACGGGTAACAAAGCTGCTGTGCGACTCACGCATCAGTTGCCTGAACTCTTCTCATCGAGTTGAAAGAAGTCGTAGAAAAATACCAGACATATTGCCAAATCTCCCCTTCAGAATATCGTCGAGTGCCGTGTCCCCCTTACGATGGTTCATCTTACTCAACGGCAATGAAGGCGGCCACAGGGTGTCTTTGCGTCTTTGAGGCGGGGGAGCGCACTAGGGAATGCGGTGTCCAGAATGGTTCGGTTTCGGTCGTAGGGCGTTATTCAACTGTTATTGCTGTGCTGAAGCCGCATTGGGGCGCGGCTGACGTCGTTGTTGGCGACGACGATCCGCACCAGGAGGTCGACGAATTGACGCCGTTCGTCCGCCGTCAGGCCGGCGAGCAGGCGTTCCTGCGCCCGCATCACCGGCGCGCGGGCGCGATCGACCAAGGCGCGGCCCTGAGCCGTCAGGACCAACTGCTTGGCGCGCCGGTCGGCGGCGCTTTCGCCGCGCGTCAATAGCCCGCGGTCCTCGAGGCGCGCCGCGACATTGCCAAGCGTGCTGCGGTCGAGCGCCAACATGCCGCCGAGCGTGACCTGGTCGATGGGGCCGGTATCGGTCAGGGCGTAGAGGACGGCGAATTGGATGGGGGTCAGTCTATCGTCGGCGCATTCCTCGAGGAAGATGGCGACCGCGATCTGCTGACAGCGGCGAATCAAATGGCCCGGCGTCGTATGGAGGTCATCGAGTGCCATCATCATTCTCCGGCGGCGTCCGGCGATATTGACAGTATACTGATACTCAGTATACTCATTAGATAGCTTGGGTAAAGGATTTTGGCAATCAGTGAGGACAGGCGGGGGAGCCGGGTCATGAATGACACCATTTCAGGGGCGCGCGCGGTCCTGATCGCCGGCGGCGGCATCGGCGGGCTGGCCTGCGCGCTCGGCTTGGCCAACGCGGGCTACGCCGTCCGGGTCTTCGAGCGGGCCGCCGAATTCGGCGAGTTCGGCGCCGGCATCCAGCTTGGACCGAACGCGTTTCACTCCCTCGATTATCTCGGCGTCGGCGAAGCCGCCCGCCAGCGTGCGGTGTTCATCGACGGCTTGGTCATGATGGACAGCCTCAGCGGTGACCGCGTCGCGCTGATCCCGGTCGATGCGCCGTTCCGCGAACGGTTCGGCAACCCTTACGCGGTGATCCATCGCGCCGATATCCATGGCGTGCTTCTCGACGCCTGCCGGGCCCATGCGCGCATTGAGTTACTGCCGGGACAGGACGTTGCCGGTTTCGAGCAGGAGGGCGACGACATCCACCTGATGACAGCCGACGGCAACCGCCATGCAGGCGCCGCCATCATCGGTGCCGATGGGCTCTATTCGAACATCCGCCAGCGGATCGTCGGCGACGGCGATCCCCGCGTTTCCGGCCACATCACTTACCGCGCCGTGCTGCCGATCGATGAGATGCCCGAAGATATGCGGTGGAACGCCGCCACGCTGTGGGCGGGTCCCAACACCCATCTCGTCCACTATCCGCTACGCGGCTGGGAGCTGTTCAATATCGTCGCCACCTACCACAGCGACCGCAAGACCCCCGGCACCAACGAGGAAGGTGACCGCGACGAGATCCTCGATCGCTTCCGCGACGTCGGCCCCAAGCCGCGCAGTATTTTGGAACGGCCCAGGCGCTGGCGGCGCTGGGTGCTGTGCGACCGCGAGCCGGTCGAAAATTGGACCGACGACCGGGTCACCTTGCTCGGCGATGCGGCCCACCCCATGCTCCAGTACTTCGCCCAAGGCGCGTGTATGGCGATGGAGGACGCGGTCTGCCTGTCGGCCAAGGTGGCCGCCGCGTCGGGTGACTTTACGGCGGCATTTCAGGCCTATCAGACCGAGCGCGTCGTGCGCACCGGCCGGGTTCAGTTGTCCTCGCGCATGCTTGGCTACGTCTTTCATGCCAGCGGCGTCGCGCGATTGGTGCGTAATTCGGTTCTCGGCGCCAAATCCGCCGCCGACTTCTACACCGGACTCGAATGGCTCTATGGCGGCACCGGGCTGTCGGAGGCCGATGCGTCATAGAAGCCGATGTCAAGACGAGCGTTTGGGCGGTGCCGAATTATGCCCCGGGCCGGTGGCTTAGCGGGCCGGATCAGTTTCCGCGCAGGCTTTCGATGTAGGCGACCAGACTATCGATCTCGTACTGGTCGAGGTTGAGCTGGGGCATCGGCGGATGCGGATCGGCGAGCCAAGCCTTCAGGCCTTCGCTCGTTTTGGTCGGATCGTTGGCGATATGGACGAACGGCGGCGCCACATCGCTTGCCCCCGATTGGGCGGGATCGACGACATGGCATGACGCGCACCAGCGTTGGGCCAGGATGCGCCCGTCCGCCGTGGCGTCGCCCGCCCAATCCGCCGATGCCGCATCAAGCCACAGGCCCGAAGCCATCATGGCCGCGACCGCGAAACGGAAACCGGTGCCGGGCATGTCAGTTCGCCTCCATCGGGAACCGCCACTCGTCGGTGGCCGGCCAATTCTCCTCGTCCCAATAGGCCTGGTCCAAGAACCAGTCCTTGAGCAAGTCCGGTACCTCGTCGATGGAAAAATCTTTCTGCGCCGCGGGGTCGGATGCGAACGCCGCTAGGTCACCGATCTCACGGCCGCTCAATTCGATGCGATAGCCGAGCTCGAACGATTGCAAGTCCTGCATCGCCGCCGCGCCCCGCCACATGCGCGCGGCGAAGCCGAGCAAGTCGATCGCCTCGCCGGTGGCCGGCGCGTCGAGCGCCGGTGCCGCGCGTCCGCCGACGCCGTTGACGCTGTGGCAGGTCACGCATCCCTTGGCGACGAACAATTTGCGGCCGCGGGCGGCGTCGACATCCGGCACCAGGATCGATGGTCCGTCGTCCATCGACGCCGAAACCGGACTGCCGATCGCGACGGCGGCGAGGGTGATGGCGATCAAGGCGACGCAGGAATAGCCGCGCAGGGCGCGCGGGCGCTGACGGGCGAGACGACCGGTCGACTGAGGCATTGAGGGGCTCCCATCCACTGTCAGGTACACGATTGCGTCTGCCATTCTAGATCGACGGCGGGATCGCGAATTGATGTGGATCAGATGGCAGTGAATCGCGTATCGACAGTGCGGTCGCCGCCGGCCGGTGTCAGCGCGCCGTCGATGGTGCCCGGGCCAGCATGTGCCAAAGGTAGAGGCCGGCGATTGCCCAGACCGCCAACAACGGCACCAGCGCGGCCAGGCCGGGAAGCCCGAAATCGAAAGTCACGCCGGGTATCTGGCCGTTGAGAAAGGGCGGCCCGATATAGTGCCCGATCAATGGCGCCTTCCCGGGCTTCGCGATCATAGTGACGGCGGCACAGGCCATCGAGATGACCACGGACAACGCCGCCAGCACGACAAGGGCCGCACGCAGCGGACGGCGTGCCTGCGACCACAGCATCGCAAAGGGTAGGCACAGAAAGCCGAAGACCGGCGTCACATGGCGCGGTCCGGTCGACCAGCCGCCGTCCCAATAGACATAGCCCGCATTGAGCAGGAAGTAGTAGGCGACCATTGCCGTCGTGAGGAGCGCGATGTCACGGGTATTGTGCCGGCGCCACAGCGCATAGAAGGCGACCGGCGAAAGGATGAGAATAGGCGAAATCCACAGCAAGCCGCGATTGCCGCTGAATAGAATCATTCCGAGGCGCCACGGGTCCGGCACGCCAATGCCGAGGAGCCCTTCCGCCATGCCTTCGAAGCCGACGACGAATTGATAGCCGGTGGCAAAGGGCGAGCCAAAGGCGGCCTGGTGGTAGATGAGCAGCGGCGCCAACGCCACGCCACCGGCGGCGACTGCCGCGCAGACCATCAAAAGCCGCCGTCGCGGTGGCAGCGTCCGCAGCCGCCAATAGCCATAGACGGCGAGCAGGCCGGCCGCCGGGGCCGAGGTGTATTCGACGGTTATCGCGGCCGCGGCCATGAACGCCGCGAGCGCCGACCGCAATACGCCGCGCGGCGGCGAGGACTCGGCGGCGGCGGGGACCTGGTAAAGGGTGGCGAAGGTGAGAACGAGCAGGGCGCCGGCGGAGGCATGGCCGAACAGCGTCGTCGCCCATCCCCAGGCCGGTGTCGCGAAGCCGAACAAGAGGGCACCGAAGAGCCCGGCGACGAGGCTACCCGTCATTGCCGCGCCGACCGAGAATAGTGCGGCGACCGCCAGGGCGGTCAAGAACGCGGACGTCATGATCGTGGCCAGCCTGGCGGTCTGATTCCACCGGTAGGACAGCTTCTCGTCCTTGAACCAGGGATAGCCGAGATAGCGATCTTGTTCGGGGATGAACGTGTCGAACAGCGCCCGCCCGCCGATCACCGCCGGGATCGACAGGAAGGCGATCCCCGGCGCTTTGTCGGAATAATAGTGACCGTCGCGATGGGCCTTGTCCAACGTGTGCGGTGCGTAGGGGTCTATCGACACCTCGTGCGATTCCACGAGCGACACCGTCAGCGCCAGCCGGCTGACCACGTTCGTGCTGCCACCCGCATTGAAGAAATCGATGTAGGTGACCCAGGCCAGGATGAAGAGGGCGAAGGCGATGCGCCGCCTGACAAGGCGCGTGTTATTGGCATCGAGACGGCTCAAAGGGGATCGGTCTCCGCTGATGAACGCTGACGGCCATAGCATAGTCTCCGAAACCGATCGATAGGGCTGGCCCGACGACATCGATGGCGCCGGGCGGCGGTTCGGAAGATTCCGCTGCGGTCGCGTGTTGGCCGAAGGGGGACGCGGCTTTTGATTTCAGCCATTGGTCTTTGTCGGCCGCCACCGATCTGATATCCCCTCATCATGACCCGCGTTCGCGATGACAATGACCCGATCGCGTTTCTGCCGATGTATGACTGGCCGGAAACGGAATGGGCGACCGACCGGCTATGGGCGCTCGTGGCGGCGAATCTCGTGCGGCGCGGATTGCGACCGCCGGCCGCGCTCGACCGGCGCATCGATCTATGGACCGGGTGGAAATCCGACCGGCTGCTGGTCGCCCAGACCTGCGGCAGGCCCTATGTCCGTGACCTGCGCGAACGGGTCGCGCTGGTCGGCACACCGGCCTACGCGATCGATGCCGCGGCGGGATCCTATTACAGCGTGATCGTCGTGCGCCGCGACGATGGGATTCGGTCGCCGGCTGACCTGCGGGGCCGGCGGGCTGCGGTCAATGCCGAACACTCCCAGTCGGGATATGCGGCGCTGCGCGATCTTGTCGTGCCGTTCGCCGCCGATGGGCGCTTTTTCGACACGGTGTGCGAAACCGGCAGCCATCGCCGGTCTATTGCCGCCGTCGCGTCCAGCGACGCCGACGTTGCCGCCATCGATGCCGTCTGCTGGGCCCTCGCCGGCCGCCACGACCCCGAGGCCGTGGCGCGTCTCCGCGTGCTTTGTGAAACGCCGCGTCTTCCGGGATTGCCGATCACCACCGCCGGTCACCGGCCCGCCACCGTGCGATCGCAGGTCCGCGACGCGGTCGCCGAGGCATTCGAGGACCTGGATAGGGAACCCGCCGAGGCTCTATTGATCAAGGGATTTGCCGATACGACCGATGCCACCTATGAGAGGATCGTCGCCAACGACCGCGCGGCCCGCGACCTCGGCTATTCCATGCTGGCGTAATCCAAAGGACAGGGCCTGTCAGCCAGGACCTTCTCCGCGGGGCCTACCAGCGTAGGAGCAGGGTTTCGTTTCGGACCTCGTACCCGTCGAGGCGCTCGAGGAAGCTCAGGCCGAGGAGCGAGATGCCCATCGGCGATTCGTTGATGGTCGCCTTGACGTCGCGCAGTTCCAAATCGCCGATGCGGAGCTCGTCCAGCTCGACCGGCGCCGCGCGGATAATGCCGTTTGCGGTTTGCATACGCTCGGTGTAGTCGAGCCAGGCGGTCTCGATCCCGGCTCTCTCGGCATCTTGCTTCGACAGCGTAACCAAGCTGGCGCCGGTATCGACCATGAACGGAAGTTCGACACCGTTGACCGCGACATCGACCAGAAAGTGGCCGCTCTGGTGGGCGTCGATGCGAATTTCGCGCGCGACGGCATTTTCGTCGGTCTCGGCCGGCGCAATGGCGACCGACACCTTGTCCCGTTCGGCCGCGACGGGAAGGTCGAATATGCCGGCCATGTGGGCGGCGAATACCGCCAGTCCAATGCCGGCCAACAATTTGAACGTCATTCCCAGCATAACGGCGTCGCGATCGGTTCCTCTCGCCGCCTATGTCGCGGCGACGGCCAGTTTTTCGCGCTAATCGCTAACACTTCGCTAACGCATACCCGCTTGTCCGAGGCCGACTAAAAAACCGACCGGCCCAGCCGCGTAGTCAGAATTTCCAAGGCACGCAGGCCGGCGACCGAATTGCCTTGCCGGTTCAAGGCCGGCGACCACACGCAGACCGACATCAGCCCGGGCAACACCGCGACGATACCGCCGCCGACTCCGCTCTTGCCGGGCGTGCCGACACGATAGGCGAATTCGCCGACCGCATCGTAGAGCCCGCAGGTCTCCATCACCGCATTGACGCGCTTGGTCTGGCGCGATGACAAGACGCGTTCCCCGCTGAAGGAGACGCCACGATTGGCGAGGAACAACGCGGCGCGAGCGAGGTCGGCGCAACTCATCGCCAGCGAGCATTGCTTGAAATAGGCGCGGGTCACGGCGTCGACGGAGTTGTGGAGGTTGCCGTGGGCCTTGAGGAAATAGGCGATGGCACGGTTGAGATCTCCGTAGTCCAGCTCCGATTCGTAGACCGTCTTGTCGATCCGCAAGGTCTTGTTGCCGGTGAGATCGATCATGCGCTTGCGAAATGCCGATGCCGGGTCGGCGAATTTCGCCATCAACGCATCCATGACCACCAGGGCGCCGGCGTTGATGAAGGGATTGCGCGGAATGCCGTTCTCCCGCTCCAACTGGACCAGAGAATTGAACGGGTTCCCCGACGGTTCGCGGCCGACCCGCTTCCACAGCGGGTAGCCGACATGATTGAGCGCCATGGTCAGGGTAAACACCTTGGAAACGCTTTGTATGGAGAATGACTCCTCGGCATCGCCCGCCGTGAAGGTGCGCCCGTCGGCAAAATGGAGCGCGATACCGACGCGGTCCGCCGGCACCGCGGCAAGCGCCGGTATGTAGTCGGCCACGCGTCCGCGCCGGGTCGCCGGCCGGACGGCCTGGACGATATCGTCCAACAGCGCCTGGAGATCTTGCTGTGGCATCGACCGATTCTCCCCGGCCTCACGCCCCCGTTCCGCTGCCGTCGAGGGGAAAGGCCGCCGCCAGTATAGATTGCGGCCGCCGTTGAAATCGAGCGTCGCCCGGTTCGCCGATTGTGCGTTCGGTCACATCCGGGCGCGATGAAACGACTTAAACTGAGTGGAAATGGGCAATCGAAGGAATGCTCGGATGTACCACAACATAGGCCTGTATATCGTGGTCGCCGGCCTCTTCGTCGTCTTCTCGCAGGTTATTTCGTAACCGGCGGGGAAGGCTCTATTTGTAGAAGAGATGGGCGCCGATGCGGCGCGTAAAATCGAGGCGCGACGCCCATTTGGGCCGTACCTCGGTCAGGTGGAAGAACAGGGCGCCGTCCGTCGGGTCCCGGGTCTCGCCGGCCAACGCCTTTTGGGCATATTGGTGCGCGACCCGCCACGCCTTGGCCTCGGTCGGATTGTCCGGCGCACCGTCACAGATCCACGAGAATTGGCAGTAGGGTTTGCCGCTATCCGCGCCGTCGCGAACCACATCGCAGATGCTGTCGGGAAATTGACGCGCCGCGACTCTGTTCAGGGTCAGATGGGCCACCGCGAGCTGTCCCGTCGGCGGTTCCGATCGCGCTTCCCAATAGACGTTGAGGGCAAGGCAATCGAGCTCGGTCTTGGCAATCGGCGAGGCCGCGTTGCCGCTCGACATGAGCAGGCCCCACAACGCAATAGTTAGACCGGAAACACTGGCAATGCGGCCAATCATCGCTCTCAATCCCTCCCCGGGTATCGCTCGTCGGGGATGACTTAGTCGAACAAGACGACCGGTCCACTGACATTTTTGTGACCAAATTTCCGGTCGCTCGGCCCATTGCGGAAGGGTCGGTCAGATTGGCGGAAATCCGGCGTCGCGCAGGGTCCTCTCGCGCTGCCAAGCCGATCGAATGCGACGAATCGCCACACGAGCCAGACGGAACGGGACGCGGAAGAACCGCGCCGTCGCGTCGCGGGCCACGGCCGACCCGGTCAGCACTCGGCCCAACACCCGGTCTGGTGCGGTCAGGGCGGCAACCCGGTCGGTCAAAGCGATACCGCGAACGAGGCCATATCGCGGCGCGAGGCGGCACATGATTGTCCATCGCCGGGGGCCGGATTCGACACTCCAGGCCCGGATCGCCTCGGTCAACAAGTGGGGCGCTTCATCGGAGCCGAGCGCGATCCGCTCGTCCGCGACGAGCGCGAGCGCGCCGTTCTCGGGCGACCGTGAAACCCGCGCATCGCGCCAGTAGGTTAGGTCCGATTCGGCCAACGGCGCCGCGCCAGCGATCGCCTGGTGCAGCGCGTCGACCAAAACGGCATTGAACGTGCCTTCGCGAAACCGGCCCCGCTTCGACACCCGCCGGCCGCCGGCCGCGATGTGCAGGAGGTGGAGAACGATCAGCGGCGACCGGCCGTCGCGGGTCTCGCCGTCGCCATAGGTCGCGGCCGCCTCGAGGAGGCGGCGGCACAGGCTGTCATGAGCGCGATCCGCGGCCGGAAAACCGAGCGTCCACAGAATGGTGGCGATCGAACCCGGCCTGAGCACCGCCGGCAGATAGCGCCATTCGGCCGGGGTCTCGAAGATATCGACCAGCGTGCGCAGGCGTGCCAGTCGCAGGCTGGGCACGTTCCGCGCTTCGTCGACCGACAGGCTGTCCCGGCTTTCCCGTTTCAGCGTCAGCCGATCACGAAGCCCGCACGCCTTGACCCCCCGCCTGGCCAGGGTGAACAAATAGCGGTGATCCTCGCCGAGGCGGATATCCTCGTCGAATCCGGGTGCCGCCAGCGCCTGCCACCGCGCCATCATCATTGCGCTCGGCGGAAACGGCATGCGGCGCGCGACCGCGGCCATTAGGTTCGTGGTCGGGCAGGCGGGCCCGCCGTCGGGCGGCGCTTGGCGCATCGAGGAGAAGCGAAGCCCGCGTGGTCCGATTTCGATCAGCCGGTGAAAGCAGAGGTCGGCATCGGGAACGGCGGCGAGAGCGGCGATCTTGCGGGTCAGGCAGTCGGGGTGGAGAACGTCATCGGAATCGAGAAAATGTATGTAATCGCCGGTTGCGGCCGCGATCCCCGCATTGCGCGCGGCGCCGACACCCCGATTGTCCTGCGTAATGATGCGGATGCGATCACCATAGGTCGACAGGACGGACCCCAAGTCGTCGGTCGAGCCGTCGTCGACGACGATGATCTCCACCGGGCCATAGCTTTGGGCGAGGCACGACGCGACCGCCTGGCTGGCCGACCGGGCGCGGTTGTAGACCGGGACGACAACACTTACCGGTGGCCGGTATCCCGGCTCCTCCGGAACAAGCAAATGGGCCAACCAGCGGGCGTGATAGGCGGCGCGCACCCCGTTCGCGGGGCCATCCTGGCGCAATCGCGGGTCGCGCAGGCGGTCGCGATGCCAGATCGGTGCCGCCGCCGGCGATGGCCGCGCGATGAGCCCCGGCGGCCACGAAATCTCCCGGCCGGTTTCTTCCAGCACGGCTTCGAATGCGGTCCACGCCGCGTCGTCGGGATCGGTGTTCGCCGTCGGCGGCCAAGCGCCGGCGATGACCGCGTCAAGAAAGTCGCGCACGGCGCCGGTGTCGGATGAAGCGGGCAAAGGATTGGGACCGTTAGCCGAGAACGTCTTCAACCGCTGCCGTAATCTCGGGCGCCAACGGCTTCACCGCGGACGGCCAGGCACCGACCAATTCGCCGTCCGGGCCGATCAGGTATTTGTGAAAGTTCCACCGCGGCGCATGGTCCTCACCGAGGGTCTCCGCAATCCAGCGATAAAGCGGGTGCGCCTCGACACCGATGACGGCGACTTTTTCCGTCATCGGAAACGCGATCCCGTAGCGGTCGCTACAGAACGCGCGGATTGCCGCTTCGTCGCCCGGTTCCTGGGCGCCGAAATCGTTCGACGGCACGCCGAGCACGACAAGCCCGGCGGTGCCATAGCTATCGGCCAATTTCTGTAGGTCTGCGTATTGCGGCGTGTAGCCGCATTCCGAGGCCGTGTTGACGACCAAAACGGCCGTGACGGCAAATGCCGAAAGGGGGAGCCGGTCTCCGCTGATCGCGGTAAATTCGAAGGCGTGGGCTGTCATGTAGTTCTCCCGACGAGGCCGAGTATAATCGCCTCAAAGGATACTCCGAAATGCTTGGTGGGAGCGCAATGTTGACAACCGGCGACGGCCGCCAACGAAGAGCGCCTCTCGTCCTTCGCTTGTCGGGGAATATCCCGTGGACCGCGCGATGACCGGACCGCGCGTCGTTTCGTTGCTGTCGAGCGCCACCGAAATAGCGGCCGCCCTCGGTCTCGGCCCCGCCGAGCTGGTCGGGCGCTCCCACGAATGTGACCACCCCGACTGGGTGCGCGACCTGCCCGCCTGCTCGGCCCCGATCATCGATACCGAGGCCGACAGCCGCACCATCGACCGTTCGGTCAGGCAATTGGTGGCGCAAGCCTTGTCGGTCTATCGCGTCGACGGCGCGGCGCTGAAGGCGCTCCGAGCCGATGTCATACTGACCCAGACCCAATGCGAAGTGTGCGCCGTCACCCCCGAGGATGTCGCCGCCGCGGTTGGCGGCCTGACCGGGATCGACGCCGAGATCGTGTCGCTCCAACCCGACTGCCTGGATGATGTGTGGGCCGATATTGGCCGCGTCGCGATGGCGGTCGGGCGGCTGAAAGAGGGCCGAGACTTGGTCGCCAAGCTGCGCGCGCGCATGGACGCCGTTGCGCGTTCCGCAGGGCGGCTGGCGCGGCGGCCGCGGATCGCCTGCGTCGAGTGGATCGATCCGCTGATGGCGGCCGGAAATTGGATGCCGGAACTGGTCGCGTCGGCCGGCGGCGAAAACATGTTTGGCGCCGCCGGCCGACATTCGCCGTGGCTTGAATTCAACCAACTGGCCGCCGGCGATCCCGATATTGTCCTGGTCATGCCGTGCGGCTTCGATATTGCCCGCAGCATGGTGGAGATGCCGGCGCTCACCGCCCGCCCGGGATGGCGCGATCTGCGGGCGGTCCGCAATGGCGACGTCTACCTCACCGACGGCAACCAATATTTCAACCGGCCCGGTCCGCGCCTCGTCGAATCACTTGAGATCTTGGCCGAGATTTTTCATCCCGGCGCGTTCCGCTTCGGTCACCGGGAGATCGGCTGGCGCGCCTATCCAGCGATCTGATCCGTTTTTCCGTCGGGGCGGCGGCGCACGATATGGATGAGGTCCAATTCCAGCACCGGTTCGTTGCGCTGATTGATGGTCGTATAGTGCATGGTCAAGGTGCCGCGGTCCGGTTTCGATCGGGAGCCGCGCACGGACGTCACTTCTGAGTTGACGCGCAACGTGTCGCCGGGCCGCACCGGCCGCAGCCAGCGCAGATTGTCGACCCCGCCGCCGGTAATGTTGCAGGCCGCGAGCACGCCCGATACGACGAACAGCCGGAAGGTGAGGCAAAGCGTGTGCAGGCCGCTGGCGAGCAGGCCGCCCATCTCGTGCTGCTTGGCCGATTCGACGTCGATGTGGAAGTGCTGAGGGTCCCACTGCAGGCCGAAATCGAGAATCTGCGATTCGGTAACGGTGGCGCCCGCGGTGACAAACCGGTCGCCGACGGCGAAGTCGTCGAGGTAAAGATCGTGCATGAGAGATCGATTCAGAGAATATCGAGAACGTTTTCGGGCGGACGGCCGAGCGCGGCGCGGTCGCCGCTGATTGCGATCGGCCGCTCGATCAGGATCGGGTGGGCCACCATTGCCGCGATCAGCGCCGCGTCGTCGAGCGATGGATCGTCAAGGCCGGCTTCCTTATAGGCCGCCTCCTTGGTGCGCATCAGCTCGCGTGGGGCCATTCCTAGGAGATCGAGGACGCGGCGCAGCTCGGCAACGGTCGGCGGCGTCTTCAGGTACTCTATGATTTCGGGCTCGATGGACCGATCCTCGAGCAATTGGAGTGCTTGACGCGACTTGCTGCAGCGCGGGTTGTGGTAAATTGTCACAGGCATAGATTCCCCCTCTGTCTTTCAACCGACCGGGACGCAGCTTATTTCATTCGGCGGCCCAGGTTAATACGAGCGATTTCTCGATGCGTCACATTGTTCTCGTTGTTGTCATGCTCGGTTTGCTCGTGTTGGCCGCGGCCATCGGCGCCTATATGTGGTGGCAGTTGGGCGACGTCGAGATGAGCCGCGCCGGTATCGTCGCGTTGATCGCCGGTGTCGTTGCGACGGTTGGGCTCGGCGCCGGGCTGATGTGGCTGGTCTTCTACAGCCATAAGCGCGGCTACGACGACGAAGTGCGTTAAGGACGCGTCCCTGTCGACGCACCCCTGGCGCGGGGTTCGGCCCGCGGTCAGGATTTTCGCGCCAAGGCCAATCCAAGCGCGGCGCCAATGAGGAAGGTGCCCGTGAGGCGGCCGCGCAGGCGCGCCCGATCCGCCAACAGCCGCTGTGCCGAGCCGGCAAACACCGCCCAGGCCGAATCAAGAACCGCCGCGACGGCCAGAAAGGTAACGGCCAGAACGATCAATTGGCCGCTGACGTTGCCGCCGGGTGCGATAAATTGAGGAAAGAAGGCGCCATAGAACATCAACGTCTTGGGGTTGGCGGCCGAAACCCAGAAGCCGCGCCAGAAAATGTGATCCGGTGATACCGCGGCTCGCTCGGTGCCGTTGGCATCTGGCGGCGCCATGCGCCAGTATCGGATGCCGAGGAAGATGAGGTAGGCGATTCCGGCCCAGCGCAGCCATTCGAACCATTCCGACGCCGCCGCCAGCACCGCCGCCATGCCGAGAACGGTCAGCGTGAGCTGGATAACCATCGCCGAACAGGAACCGGCGACCGTCAACAGGCCGTAGCGGGTACCGTGGCCGATGCTGTGCGCGGCGATCACCGCGACATTCGGTCCCGGAATCAGCATCAGGATCGCGGTCGCGACGACGAATGCCAGATACAGCTCGAGTGTCATCATGATGTTTCGGATAACACGATCCGGCGTCGCGGGCATCTACAATTGAGCGCGCACGGCTGGTTGAATTAGCTGCCGTCCCGGGCCTGCATTTCCAAGTCGTCCACGTCCCCGGCGTCGATGACCCGACGCGCCACATCATAATTGAATCCGACCCGGGCCAGGGCGGCCAAATCCTTTTCGCGGCGTTCCGCCCGCTCGCGCCTGCGGAATGGGCCAAGATTGCGGCGCCGGGCATAGCGGATTGCGGCCATCAGGTCGGGATCGGCCTCGTCGCGGGCCAATCGTTCGAGGGCGCCGGCGATGGTATCCTGGTCGACACCCTTCTGGCGCAAGCTGTAGGCAATGCGTTTGCGGCCATAGCCACGAGCCGACAGCCGTGCGGCGCGCAAATCGGCATAAGCGCGATCATCCAGCAGGCCGGCGTGGAGATAGCGGGCGATGATGTCCTCGACCCAGCCGGCGCCGGTCTCGCGATCGGTGCCGTGGAACCGCGCCGAGCGGTCGACCCGGGCCAGCAACACCCGGCGCAGATTGGCGGCCGAGCTGGCATACCGCTCGAGGTAATGGAGCGCCGCGCGTTCCAGCCGATCGGCCGTCGCCCGCCGCGGAACGCGCCGACGTCGCTGTTTCGGTTGTTTCTCCGGCTCGGTCATGCCGGCACACTCGCACGGCCGGCCGGCGGTCGCAAAGCGCACCCCTTGTGGCCTCCCGCGGCGCGGGCTAAAGGTGCGGCAATTGGCAAAGGAAGTTTCGATATGGCCATCAATTACGGAATGCCCACCGCGCGGCGCTTCGGGGTCGTAAATTGGCTCGGCGTTTGGACCCTCTACATCAAGGAGGTGCGCCGATTCCTCAATGTCTATACCCAGACGATCATCGCCCCGGTGGCGACCACGTTGATGTTTCTGGCGGTTTTCGCGTTGGCCCTAGGTCGCGCCGTCGATGTCATGGGCGGCGTTCCCTTCATCGAATTCCTGGCCCCCGGATTGATCGTCATGGCCATGGTTCAGAACGCCTTCGCCAATACCTCGTCCTCGATCGTTATCGCCAAGGTCCAGGGCAATATCGTCGACGTGCTGATGCCGCCGCTCAGCGCCAACGAGCTCACCTTCGGCTTTGCGCTCGGCGGCGCGACCCGTGGCGTCATCGTCGGCCTCAGCGTCGGCTTGGCGATGTGGGTATTCGTCCCGATCCGCATCCACGACCCCTTCTTCGTCGTCTATCATGCCGTCATGGGTTCGCTGATGCTGTCGCTTCTCGGCATGATCGGCGGCATCTGGTCCGAGAAGTTCGATCACATCGCCGCGGTGACGAACTTTGTCATAACGCCGCTTTCCTTCCTGTCGGGGACTTTCTATTCGATCGAGAGATTGCCCGAAGCGGGCCGCATCATCGCCCAGCTCAACCCGTTCTTCTACATGATCGATGGGGTTCGCTACGGTTTCATCGGACACGCCGACGTTTCCCTGATTACGGGCATGGTGGTCGTGTTCGTCGTCAACGTCGTGTTGTGGCTGATCACCCTGCGCATGTTCGCCACCGGCTATCACCTGAAGCCCTGAGCATACTCCGTCGACCGTCGTTGACAGCGACGGGGCCGGTGAAGATACTCCCGGCTTTCCGCAGACCTTAGGCTAAGAAACGTGCGGGCGCGCGCGATGGAGGCAACCGTGATTCCAGCTCTGATGCCCAACTACAACCGTTGTGCGATAGCATTCGAACGCGGCGAAGGCGCGCATGCCTTTACCGCCGACGGCACCCGCTACCTCGATTTCATGGCCGGCATCGCCGTCAATTGCCTCGGCCACGCCCATCCCCATCTCGTCGAAGCGCTGAAGCGCCAAGGCGAGAAGATCTGGCATTGCTCGAACATCTTCCAGATCCCCGATCAGGAGCGGATGGCCGAGCGCCTGGTCGCGGCGACGTTCGCCGACACTGCGTTTTTCTGCAATTCGGGTGCGGAGGCGGTCGAATGCGGTATCAAGATGATCCGCAAATACCACGACGAAACCGGCAACCCGGACAAATTTAGGATCATCTGTGCAACCGAGTCTTTCCATGGCCGGACCTTGACGACGATCGCGGCCGGCGGCCAGGACAAGCTGACCGACGGTTTCGGTCCCGATGTCGAAGGATTCGATCACGTCGCGTTCAACAATCTCAATGAAATGAGAGCGACGATCACCGATGAAACGGCGGCGATCCTGATCGAACCGATCCAGGGCGAGGGCGGCATCACGCCGGCGACAATCGACTACATGCGCGGCCTGCGGGCGGTCGCCGACGAGTTCGGCCTGTTGTTGATGCTCGATGAAATCCAATGCGGCATGGGCCGTTCCGGGTCTTTCTTTTACTATGAGCAGGCCGGCATCGCGCCCGACATCATGGCTGTGGCGAAGGGCATCGGCGGCGGCTTCCCGGTCGGCGCCTGCCTGGCCACCGAAGCGGCGGCGGTCGGCATGCGGCCGGGTGCCCACGGCTCGACCTATGGCGGCAACCCGCTGGCGATGGCGGTGGCCAACGCGGTTCTCGACATCGTCCTCGAACCCGGGTTCCTCGATCGGGTCGGGCAAACCTCGAAGCGCCTTCATCGACGTCTCGAGGAACTTGTCGCCGACCATCCCAAGGTTTTCGAGGAGGTGCGGGGCGTTGGCCTGATGCTGGGGCTCAAGTGCGTGGTGCCGAGCGCAGATGTCGTCGCCCGCCTTCGCGACAACAAGATGCTGACCGTCGGCGCCGGCGCCAACGTGGTGCGGCTGCTGCCGCCACTGATCATTGACGACAGCCACATCGACGAAGCGATCGCCATTCTCGATCTTACGGCGCGCCAACTGGAGAGTGGCGATGGCTGAGCCGAAGCATTTCCTCGACCTCGACCGGTTCGACACCAAGACGCTTCGCGATATCCTCGACCTCGCGACGCGCTACAAGGCGGCGCTGCCGGATCACGACAAGCCGCTTGCCGGCAAGGCTCTCGGCATGATCTTCGAGAAGCCGTCGACGCGGACGCGGGTGTCTTTCGAACGTGGCATGGACCAGCTCGGCGGCGACGTCATCGTGCTGGAACGCGATTCGAGCCACCTCGGTCGCGGCGAAACCGTAGCCGACACCGCGCGCGTCCTGTCGCGTTACGTCGATATCATCATGCTGCGCACCACCGACGAGCGGAAACTGCTCGAGTTGGCGGAGCACGCCACGGTGCCGATCATAAACGGCCTTACCGACAAGACCCATCCCTGTCAGCTGATGGCCGACATCATGACCTTCGAAGAGCATCGCGGCCCGATCGCCGGCAAGGTTGTGGCGTGGAGCGGCGACGGCAACAACATGGCCTCGTCTTGGGTCCACGCCGCGACCCGGTTCGGCTTCGAGCTTCGCGTGGCGACCCCGGAACCGATGCGTCCGCCCCGAGCGGTGGTGGATTGGGCGGCCGCCAACGGCGGCCGGGTCGTGGTCACGGAAAACGTGATGGACGCCGTCGCCGGTGCCGATTGCGTGGTGACCGATGTCTGGTTCTCGATGGGCGATTCCTATGTCGCGAACATCGAACAAGTGCTGATGCCTTATCAGGTCAACGATGCGGTGATGGCGGCGGCCAAGCCCGACGCGGTCTTCATGCATTGCCTGCCGGCCCACCGCGGCGAGGAGGTCAGTGCGTCGGTGATCGACGGCCCCCAATCGATCGTCTGGGACGAGGCCGAGAACCGGCTTCACGCCCAGAAAGGCATCCTGCTGTGGTGCCTGAGCTGAATGACGGCGCCGATCGTCAGCGGTGAAAATTCGACGGATGACCTGATCCAACCCTTCGTCGTGGTCGCGCCCGATGTGCGCGGGCGATTGGTCCGGCTCGGCGCGGTGGTCGACGAAGTGTTGTCGCGCCACGATTACCCGGAACCGGTCGCGGTCATGCTCGGCGAGGCGCTGGCGTTGGCCGGCGCGCTCGCGGGGGCGTTGAAATTCGACGGCGTGTTCACGCTCCAGACCAAGGGCGACGGGCCGATTTCGATGCTCGTCGCCGATATGACCAGCGACGGCGACATGCGGGGTTACGCCCAATACGATGGCGAGCGGCTCGACCGTTTGATCGCCTCCCACGACGGGCCGATCGGCGATTCGGTGCCGCTGCTGCTTGGCGAGGGCTACCTCGCGTTCACCGTCGATCAGGGCGCCGGCAGCGATCGCTATCAGGGCATCGTCCATCTCGACGGGGCGCAGCTCGGCCAATGCGCGGCCCATTATTTCAAGCAATCGGAGCAGATCGATGCGGCGCTGAAGGTCGCTGCCGGGCGCATCGACTATGCCGGGGGTAGCTCGGCGTGGCGCGCGGCGAGCCTGATGGTCCAGCGACTGCCGGCCGACGGCAAGGTCGAGATCGACCCCGACGGATGGAATCGGGCCCGCGTCCCGATGTCGAGTGTTAGCGATGCCGAGCTTCTGGATCCGGATCTGCCGCCGACCGACCTGTTGTTCAGGTTATTCCACGAGGACGGTGTTCGGGTTTTCAAGACGGCGCCGCTGCGCGCCCAATGCCGATGTTCCCGGGCGCGGGTCGAAAACGTGCTGCGCGCCTTCGATCGGTCCGAACTCGATGAGCTCGATGAAGACGGGAAACTCGTCGTTACTTGCGAGTTTTGTGGGCGGATGTATCGGTTCGACGACGACACGATCGCCGCCCTGAACGAGTAGACCGGCACCAAGCCTCATGCAACGTCGTCGATAACCCGGCGCATGAAGTCCTCACACTTGGCGATTTGATCGAGGGCGATGAATTCGTTGGGTTGATGAGCCTGGCCGATCGCGCCGGGGCCGCAGATGACCGTGGGAATACCGGCGGCCTGGAACAGCCCCGCCTCGGCGGCGAACGAGACGGTGTGGCTGCGATTGGCGCCGGTCAGCCGGCGCACCAGTGCCTCGGCCGCCGAATCCGGATCCGGTGCGAGACCAGGGACGGACACGACGAGAGTGGTTTCGATGGTGGCTTCGGGGTGCACCGCGCGCATTTCCGGCAACACGGTCTCGGTGGCGAAATCATCGTATGCGGCGACAACGGCAGCGATATCGACCTCGGGCAGGGGACGGAACTCCCACTGAATGGTGCATTGTCGGGGGATGATGTTGACCGCCGTGCCGCCGGCGATGGTGCCGACACTGAGCGTCGAATAGGGCGGGTCGAAATCCGCGTCGCGGTGAGTTCGAAACTCGAGCGCCTGGTCTTCGAGATACCGCAACAGGTGGCCGCCCTGGAAGATCGCGTTGACGCCCCGGTCGGTCAGGCTGGAATGCGCTTCGAGCCCGGTAACCACGGTGGTGACGACGACGATGCCCTTGTTGGCATTGACCACCTTCATCTCGGTCGGCTCGCCGACGATGACCAAATCGGGACGGGGCAGGGCATCGTCGAATGCGGCGATGATATGGGGCGCGCCATGACAGCCGGTCTCTTCGTCATAGGACAGCGCGAAATGGATCGGCGCCGACAATTGCCGTCCCGTCATCTCGGGCACCAGGGCCAGCCCGACGGCGATAAAACTCTTCATGTCGGCGGTGCCGCGGCCATAGAGCCTGCCGTCATGCTCGACGACCTCGAAAGGATCGCTGTCCCACGGCTGGCCGTCGACCGGCACGACGTCGGTGTGGCCGGAAAAGCAAATACCGCCCGCCACATCCGGTCCGACGCTGGCGAACAGATTGGCCTTGGTCCGGTCGTCGCTGGCGAGGACATGAACCCTGGCGCCGTGGTCCCGCAGATAATCCGCGACCTCGTCGATCAGCGCCAAATTCGATTTCGACGACGTCGTATCGAATCCGACCAACCGCTCGATCAAGTCGCGAGATGCCGGATTTCGCGCGTCCATTTGGATCCCCTTATTTGCGCCAGAACGAGGGCAGGAACAGGACCAAAACGGTAAACAGTTCGAGCCGTCCGAGCAACATACCGGCGGACAGGAGCCACTTTGCGGCGTCGGGCAGCGGCGCGAAAGTTCCGGCCGGTCCAATAATCGATCCCAGCCCGGGTCCGACATTCGCGATCGATGTCGCCGCACCCGAGACCGCGGTGAGGAAGTCGAGCCCGCACAGCCCAAGCGCCATCGCCAGCCAGCCGAAGGCGCAGATGAATAGAAAAAAGAAACCGAGAACGGCGCTCGTCACGCCTTCCGGAATCGGCGCCCGGTTGAAGTATGGAATGAAGACGCCGTGGGGCTGCAGGAGGCGGGCGAGCTGAACCCGTGCATTGGCGTAAAGGACCTGAAAGCGGAAGATCTTGATGCCGCACGACGTCGATCCGGCGCAACCGCCGATGAACATCAGCAAAAAGAACACCGTCACCGCGAAGCCGCCCCACCGATCGAACGCGACCGTGGAATAGCCGGTGCCGGTGATCACCGAGACCACGTTGAAGGCCGAATAGCGGAGTGCATCGTCGAGGTCGGTACCGACGCTTGCCCACTGCCAGAACGACAGCCCGACGATGGCCAGCGCGATGATCGAAAGGAACCAATGAATCTGGGAATCGCGCAGCAGCGTCATCGGCTTGCCGCGTACCGCCTGGAGATACAAAACAAAGGGCATGCCGCCGATGACCATGAAAAAGGTGGCAGTCCAATCGATGGCCACCGAATCGAACACGCCGACCGACGAATCAGAGGTCGAGAAACCGCCCGTCGCGATCGTCGTCATCGCGTGGGTGAAGGCCTCGAAAGCCGACATGCCGCCGAGCCAGTAGGCGACGGCGCAGGCGATCGTCGCGATCAGATAGATTATGGCGATCCCGCTGGCGATCTGCGCCGCGCGCGGCAGCACCTTTTCGGAACGGTCGGACGATTCCATGTGGAACAGCTGCATGCCGCCGACCTGCAACATGGGCAGAATGGCCACGGCGACCACGATGATGCCGATTCCGCCGAGCCATTGCAGCAATGCCCGCCACAGCAGGATGCTGGGTGGCGCCTTGTCGAGGCCGACGATAACGGTCGACCCGGTGGTGGTGATGCCCGACATCGATTCGAAGAAGGCGTCGGTGTAGCTCAAATTGAGCTCCGAGAACGCGAACGGCAACGCCGCGAAGGCGGCCAGCACGAGCCATGACAGAGTGGTCAACAAGAAGGCCTGGCGAATGGTGAACTTGCTCCAGGTGGAGCTGGTCGACAGCACCAGCGCCACGCCGACGAAGACCGTGATGCCGGCCGAGGCAATGAAGACCTGCCAATCCGGATTGCCGGTGACGAGGTCCGCAACGGCGGTGATCCCCATGGCGATGGCCAGCGTCGTCAGCAACAGCCCGATTATGTAGAGAACGGGTTGAAAGGTTGCCACAGCCGTCCCCGTCAGCAGTGGATCAACGAATTAACCCCGGATCGGCGCGAACTGGACATTGCGCTGACACCCTGACGTGGGCGCTCGATCCGAGCGCCCACAACGGGCCCTAGATGTCGCTCGCGTGGCGCGTGGCCGGATCGCCGATCATGGCCAGAAACTCGCGCCGCGTCGTCGGGTCGTCCCGGAAAGCACCCAGCATCCGGCTCGTCACCATGGTCACGCCGGGTTTGTGAACGCCGCGCGTGGTCATGCATTGGTGGGCCGCCTCGACGACAACCGCCACGCCTTTCGGTTCCAACACCTCCTCGACCGCATTGGCCACCTGCGCGGTCAGTTTCTCCTGGATCTGGAGGCGCTTGGCATAGACATCGACGACCCGGGCCAGCTTGCTGATGCCGACGACCCTGCGGTCCGGCAGGTAGGCGACATGGCACTTGCCGATGATCGCCGCCATGTGATGTTCGCAATGCGATTCGAAGCGGACGTCGCGCAAAACCACCATCTCGTCGTAGCCGTCGGTCTCGGTGAATGTGCGCTGCAAGTAGATGTGAGGGTCCTCGCCGTAGCCGGAGTAGAATTCGGCGAAGGAATCGATAACCCGCCGCGGGGTTCCGCGCAGGCCCTCGCGGTCCGGCAGGTCGCCGGCCCAGCGAATCAGCGTCCGTACCGCCTCTTCGGCGTCGTCACGGCTCGGGCGTGCGTCGCTGGCGGCGTCGCTATCCGCAAGAACCACTTTCTGAACCTTCACTGCACATCCCCTTGAGGCCCGCCGATTGCTTAGTGCAATTGGGAGGCTTCGTGTGGACTGTCAAGCGAAAACGCCGGGATTTCAACCTCGATCCGGCCGCCTCCGTCGCACATCATTTCGTAGGTTCCGACCATGAAACCGGACGGTGTCGGCAGCGGCGTGCCGCTGGTGTACTCGAACACCTCCCCCGGTCCCAGCACCGGCTGCTCGCCGACCACGCCGGCGCCGCGCACCTCCTGAATCCGGCCCAACGAATCGGTGATGCGCCAATAGCGGTTCATCAATTGGACCTTCACGCCGCCCTTGTTCTCGATTCTTACCTGGTAGGCCCACACGTAATGCCCTTCCTCCGGCGACGATTGCTCATCGAGGTAGATCGGCTCGACGTTCACTTCGATTGAGTGCGTGATCTTCGAATACATGACCGTATCCGGCAATGCGATGTCCAGGAGCGTCACCATATTAGACAGCCGTGGATCGTTGTCCAGCGTCCGTCGATTGGGGTCCGCTCAAGTTTACCCGCGTGCGCCAGCCAGATCGATCGAGGGCGGCTTAGGCCGCGCCCTCGGAAACACTGCACGACCCGCCGCCAAGAACGCAGAATCGCGCGCAATGGGGGTGGTTGAGCTTGACCGGACCGGCGGCCTCGCGCAGCCGCTCTCCGAGATCGAACCGGGTGTCATAAGGGATCAGCGTGCACGGCGTGATCACCGATCGGTCCGAGCCGCGGCGCTTGACCACCATACGCGAACTCGCGCACATGACGGTTCGCGGATCGATATCGAGCCGTTGCCAACACGCGGTCGTAATTTCGGGAACGTCGGCGTGTTCGTCCATTTCCGGGAAAAGCACCAACTCAATCGGATCATCGGCGTCGATGCCGATACCATGAGCGGCGAAAAGGCGCGCAAACCCCTGGCGGATCCTGGTTTCGCCCTCCTCGGTAAAGGTGCGACCGGCGACCCGTACGCGGAATCCGTTGGCTGACAGCCAATTCAAACCGGCAATCGCCGGATCCCAGCTGCGAGGCCCCCGTTCCGCCTCGTGAACCTGCCGCGAGTAGTGATCGAGAGACACACGCAGTATCAGGCGGTCGCCGTGGCGCTCGCGCAATTCCATCAATGCGTCGGACCGCACCATCATCGGACGCATTGCATTGGTCAACACCAGGACCCGATGGCCATACTCCAGGGCTCGGCGGGCCATCGCAATGAACTGGGGATTGAGGAAAGGTTCGCCGCCGGTAAAGCCTATCTCCGGAACTTGCCAGCGGTTGTCGCGAATTTCCTCTAGGTAGGCGTGCACTTCGTCGGCCATCAAATAGACCAGCCGGTCATTGGTCGGACTCGATTCGATATAGCAATTGCGACAGGTCAGATTGCACTGGGTTCCGGTATTGAACCACAATGTCTCGAGGCCCGCGAAGTCGACCTGCGCCCGCGGTTCGCCGCCTGCCGTGCGGTCGCGGTCGACGAACTTGCGCGGGTCGAGCGGCGGCTGGCCGTCTGGCTCTGTCTTCAGGTCCGGATGGGACACCGCAACATTCATCGATAGAAAAATCCCGCCGCTTCGGATCGAAAGCCTCTCGGCACCGGCTTCATATTGACCGACCGCCGGTAAACCGGAAATCACATTCCGTTGACCGTCGGGGCGGAATCTAGCCGAGATGCCGGTCGTCATCATAGTCCCTTGCGGCATTGGGTGCGCCTCCTATAATTCCTCCTCCGCCGGGGCTCTGTCGAGCATGCGGGCGTAGTTCAGTGGTAGAACGTCAGCTTCCCAAGCTGAATGTCGCCGGTTCGATCCCGGTCGCCCGCTCCATTCCCCGGTGGTTATTCGCCGCGCGGTCGGCCGTCGCGGTGTCGAGCCATGTGGTCGGCCTTTGCCGCCCGCCGCGCCGGCCAGCCGGCGTCGCATGAGACGTGGCCGGGGCGCGGGCGCGGGATATGAACAAGGGTATTTCGACGATCATCTTCTGCGCCGCCGTCCTCGCGGCGTTCGCGCCGTTCGCACTGAATGCGCCGGGCAGCGATTTTGCGTGGGAGATCGCCGACGAACCGATGGTCGCAACGCCGGTCGATGCGGTGCCGACGCCGGTTTTTACGGCCCAACCGCTTGTCGAATCGTTCCCCACCGAAATCGTGCATGCGCCGAGCGCGGTGGAAGTCGAACCGGGTGTTCTCCTCGCCGCCTGGTTCGGCGGCACCCGGGAACGGGCCCAAGACGTCGGCGTTTATCTGTCGCGCTCGTCGGACGGCGGCCGGTCATGGACCGCGGCGCGCCGGATCGTCGACCGTGCGGCGTCGCGAGATGCCTCCGGGCTGTACGTGAAATCGATAGGGAACCCTGTCCTCACCCGCGACCGGAAAGGGCGGATTTGGTTGTTGTATGTCGCCACGGTCGGCGGCTGGAGCACCGCCTGGGTGGAATTCATCGTATCCGCCGACGACGGTGGCACATGGTCGCCGCCGCGCCGCCTCTATACCGTCCCGGGCTGGAATTTCAGCACGCTCGTCCGAGGCGCTCCCATTCACTATCGCGATGGCCGGATCGGGTTGCCGATCTATCACGAGACGTTTCGCAAGATGAGCGAGTTGGCGGTGCTCGATGAAGATGGATCGATCATCGACAAGGTTCGCATAACCCGTGGTCGGCAATCGATACAGCCATCGGTGGTGCCACTCGATGCGCGGCGCGCGATCGCGCTAATGCGGCCAGCCGTGCCGCCGTACCGCGTCATGTTGGCGCGGACCGATGACGGCGGACGGACGTGGAGCGATACGATCGCCACCAACCTGATCAATCCGCGCGCGTCGGTCGCCGGCCTGCGTACGCAAGGCGACACCGTTCTGATGGCGTGGAACGATCACCAAGGCTGGCGCGCCAATTTGGACCTCGCGCTATCGGGCGATGGCGGCGAGACATGGCCGGCCCGGGTGCGGATCGACGAAAGCCCGGACCCGTGGGTGCCGCCCTGGCCCGACCGGCCGTTCACCGTGTCCTATCCGTATCTGTTGCGCACCAGCGACGGCCTCTATCACCTTTTCTACAGCTATGCCCGCGCCGCCATCGAGCACGTGACCTTCAACCAAGCCTGGCTCGACGGCGCGTTGGGATCATGAGCGAAATCTCCGCGGTGCTGATCCACGGTCCGGCTTATCTCGGACCGTATCTGCTCGTGCTCGCCGTGTCGCAGGCCGCGGCGCGCCGGTTCGGCGGCGGCGTTGGCGCGCGAATTGCAGTCGCGGTGGTGTGCGTGGTTGCCGTCCTGATCCCGGTAAACGAAGTCCCTCTCGCTGGATATGCGCATGTCGTCATTGGCGGCCTGAGCGTCCCCACGCTCGCGCTGCTCGTTTCGGTGTCGCTCGGGCCGGTCGGCGCTTGGTCGGCGCTCCTCGATCGGCGCAACCGGAACGCGCTGATCGCCGTCGGTGCCTTGCTCGCCGTGGCCCTGTATCCGTCGGCGTTGGGATTTCTTCCCGTCGATCTCTATCGCTGGGGCTATGCCCCGATGACCCTGGCCGTCGTCCTATTGGTCGTTACCATCGGTATGTGGGCGGCCGGTCGCCGCGCCGCCGCGTGGGTGCTGGTTTGTGCCGTTCTGGCCTATCAGGTCGGGTTTTTCGGATCGCCCAATCTGTGGGACTACGTCACCGACCCGTATCTGCCCATCGTTGCCGTGGCGATGGCGGCAATCCAGGCCGTCCGTTTTGCCGCCGGGCGGCGGGCGGCGACGCGGCGCTAATCTGCCCGGCGGCGGGAACGCCGTCGCGGCCGTGGCGCGGCATTGTCTCCGCCTTCCGCTATGGCAAGGCCGGCCCAGGGCGTACCCATGCGAGCGGAAATCTGTGTCAGGTCCGGCACCAGTCCGGCAGGGCCATGATCGAGTGCCGCGCGCATCGCTTGCACGTGGGTCGCCGTCGTGCCGCAACAGCCGCCGATAATCCGCGCACCGATATCGCGCGCCAAGCGGGCATAGTCGGCCATGATCTCTACGGTGCCGCTATAGACCAGGGCACCGTCGACATATTGCGGTATGCCGCAATTGGCTTTGGCGATGAGGATGTCGTCGGCGTCGGCGGCACTCTTCATGCCGAGGAGCGTATGCAGCAGCTCGGGCGCCCCGACCCCGCAATTGGCGCCATAGGCGAATGGCGGCGGTTGAAGCTCGCCGCAGAGCCGGGCATAGGCGTTGGGCAAGAGCCCCATCATGGTGCGGCCGGCGCTGTCGAAGGTCATGGTGCAGACGGTGGGCAGTCCGGCGACCGCCGCGCCGGTGATGGCGGCGCTAAGCTCCTCGGCTGCCGACAGGGTCTCGATCCACAGCACATCCACGCCGGCGGCGGCGAGCGCGGCCGCCTGCTCGGCATAGGCGTCGCGCGCGTCCTCCGGAGACAGCGCGCCGAGAGGTTGGATCAGTTCACCGGTCGGGCCCATCGAGCCCGCGACGACGACGGGACGACCGGCCCCGTCGGCCACTGCCCGCGCCAAGGTCACGGCGACCGCGTTCAGCTCCGCCATGCGGTCCTCGGCGCCATGCAATTTGAGGCGATGACGATTGCCGCCGAAGGTGTTGGTCAGGATGATATCCGAGCCGGCATCGACGAAGCCTTGGTGCAGGGCCTTGACTTCGTCGGGCCGATCGATGTTCCACAGCTCGGGGGCTTCACCCGAGACCAGGCCCCGGGCAAAGAGATTCGTGCCCGTCGCGCCATCGGCGAGCAGCAGCCCTTTTTCATCGAGGAGGTCGCGAATGCGGTCGGTCATCCAAGCCCAAGATTGGTCCGTCATGCCGTGACGACGGCGGCGTTGTTACCCCACGGGCGGCGTTTCCGCAATCAGGCGAAGGCGTCGGGCATCGAATCTTTTTTCTCGCTCATGAACGCCAGCAACGCCTCGTCGATCGCCGGATCGAGCGGCGGCGCCTGATATTCCGCGAGCCAGCGCTTCCACACCACATTCGCCCGTTGTGCCGCGTCGAGGCCGCCATCGGCTTCCCATTGCTCGAAGCTGTTGTTGTCGGCGATGTTCGAGCGGTAGAAGGCGGTCTTGAAGTTGCGCTGGGTGTGGTCGCAGCCGAGATAGTGGGCGCCCGGGCCGACCTCGCGGATCGCGTCCATGGCCTGCCCGTTCTCGGATAGGTCTATGCCTTCCGCCATGACCTGCATCATGCCCAATTGGTCGGCGTCCATGACGAACTTTTCGTAGCTGGAGGACAGCCCGCCCTCGAGCCAGCCGGCGGCGTGCAGCACGAAGTTGACGCCGCCGAGCAGCGTCGGCAACAGCGTTTGCGCGCTTTCATAGGCGGCCTGGGCGTCGGCGATCTTGGATCCGCACAGCGAGCCACCGCTCCGGAATGGAACACCAAGCCGCCGCGCCAATTGGGCGGCGCCGAAGAGAACCAGGGCCGGCTCCGGCGTGCCAAAGGTGGGCGCCCCCGATTGCATCGAGATCGAACTGGCAAAGGTTCCGAACACGACTGGGGATCCGGGTCGTACCATCTGCGTCACGCACATGCCGGCCAGCGCCTCGGCGAACAGCTGCGCCAGCGTTCCCGACACCGTGACCGGGCTCATCGCACCGGCGAGGATAAAAGGCGAGACCACGGTCGCCTGATTGTGGCGGGCGTAATTCTTGAGCGCGCCCAGCATGGTGGAGTCGAATACCATCGGCGAATTGGCGTTGATCAGGCTGAGGACGACGCAATTCCCATCGACGAAGTCGTCGCCGAAGACGAGCTTGGCCATCGTCACCGTGTCAGTGGCGCGTTCCGGGTGGGTGACCGAACCCATGAACGGCTTGTCGCTGTAGCGGATATGCGAATAGACCATATCAAGGTGGCGCTTGTTGACCGGGATATCCACCGGCTCGCATACCGTGCCGCCGGAATGATGGATCGCCGGCGCCTGATAGGCGAGCTTCACGAAATTGCGGAAATCCTCGATCGTGCCGTAGCGCCGTCCATTGTCGAGGTCGCGGACGAAGGGCGGGCCGTAGACCGGGGCGAAAACGGTAGCGTTGCCGCCGATCTTCACGCTGCGTTCCGGATTGCGGGCGTGCTGGGTAAATTCGCGGGGCGCCGTTTCGAGGATCTTGCGGGCGAGGCCGCGCGGCACGTGTACGCGGCTGTCCTGCACATCGGCGCCGGCATCCTTCCACAGCCGCAGGCATTCCTCGTCGTCGCGGAACTCGATACCGATCTCCTCGAGGATCGTCTCGGCATTGGCCTCGATGATCTCGAGACCTTCCTCGGTCAATATCTCGGAGCACGGGATACGGCGCACTATGAAGGGCCGTTGCAGGCTTGATGCGCTTGGCTGCGCTTGCCGCCGGGCATCCCGTCCACCGCGACGACGCGCTCCGGCTTCGCTCATGATCCAAGTCTCCTCGTCGATGCACCGCAGCGAACGACAGGCTGCTGCGAAAGCAGAAGCTATGCCGCTGGCGCACCCAATGACTAGTCCATTCGCGCCTCATTGTGATTTCCACACGCCCTCGCGGTGCCCGTGACGGGCACGGCGCCGCATTGGCGCTAGTGGCAGTCGCACGAATGCTAGTGGTACGTTAGGCTACAGGGCTAGACACGGGACGCAACGGGATTTGTGCCGCCCCAATTCGGCCCGGCCGGTCGGGTATGCGGGAGAGGTAATTACAGGTGGCGGACGGAAAAAGCCTGGCCCTCGGTATGGTCCGTCCGGCGCTGTCGGAACTTGGCACGGAGTTGGAAATCGAAATTCTCGGCGATCGCCGGCGGGCGACGGTCATCGCCGAATCGCCGCGGGATCGGGAAAATATAAGACTGCGCGCCTGGAGCCGGGGATCGGAGCAAGTCGTCGAACCGGCGCTAATTCGAACAGACTCGGGGATTTCGGCGGGGCGGACGGTCGCATCGACACCAAAGACCGTCGCTAGCCGGACAGTGAGTCTTGTTGCGGAATCGAGATCACTGTGGATAATAGCGGCAACGATGAAGACTGCCCGAGAAAGCAAGCAATCGGCGGCAATGAACGGGAATAAGGTCAGGGAGAAGCAGGCTGGGATCTGCGACGGAGAGATTTTCTGTGCCTGAGCACCAACGTGGATTCGGTCTCTGTCGGGGCCGGAGCGATCATCAATGTCGATGTGCGGACCATGCGACAGGAATCGTATTTGAATACGCGCCTGTAGGCCCGCAATGATGGAACGCAAAGAGTTGCATGATCTATGCCGAAAGGAAGAGGTGGTGAACGTCGATGGCTGAGCAAATGACTGATGGCGGCGGCGGCAGCAACGAGGCCTATGTCCGCTTCGTCGACGTACAGAAGAGCTATGACGGCGAGATCCTTGTCGTCAAGAACCTCAATCTCGACATCGCCGCCGGCGAGTTCGTCACCATGCTTGGGCCATCGGGTTCGGGTAAGACGACGTGCCTGATGATGCTGGCCGGGTTCGAAACCGCGACCCACGGCGAAATCGTGTTGAACGGCAAGCCGATCAACAATGTCTCGCCGCACAAGCGCAATATCGGCATGGTGTTCCAGAACTATGCGCTGTTTCCGCATATGACCGTGGCCGAGAACCTCGCCTTTCCGCTCGAAGTTCGGAAACTGAGCAAGGCCGACGTCGAAACAAAGGTCAACCGGGCGCTCGACATGGTTCAGCTCGGTGAATTCGGCAGCCGCCGGCCGGCACAGCTGTCGGGCGGCCAGCAGCAGCGGGTGGCGCTAGCCCGTGCGCTGGTGTTCGAGCCCGAATTGGTGCTGATGGACGAACCGCTGGGCGCGCTCGACAAGAACTTGCGCGAACACATGCAGTACGAGATCAAGCACATCCACCAGAGTCTCGGCGTGACCGTGGTCTATGTTACCCACGACCAATCCGAAGCGCTGACCATGTCGAACCGAATTGCGGTGTTCAACGACGGCATCATTCAGCAGCTCGCACCGCCGGATACCCTCTACGAGGCGCCGGACAACGCATTCGTCGCCCAGTTCATCGGCGAGAACAACAAGCTGTTCGGTACGGTCAAGAGCATGAACGGCCAAAGTTGCACGGTCGATGTCGAGGGTGGCGGCGAGGTCGAGGCGCTCGTTGTCAATGTGCGCCAGAATGGCGAGGCGACGACGCTGTCGCTGCGTCCCGAGCGGGTTGAACTGAACCCGCCGGACGGAAAGTTTCCCAACAATTTCGACGCTCGTGTGGAAGAGCTGATTTATCTCGGCGACCATATCCGCACCCGCGTCAATCTGCTGGGACATGACGATATCATCGTCAAGGTGCCGAATGCGGCCGGTCATCAATCCCTCAAGGAGGGCGAGACCGTCAATCTCGGCTGGACGATGGAAGATTGCCGCGCTCTCGACGTGTATGAGGGAGGAGTGTGAGCAAATGTGCGCAGCGCGTTCGCTGTAGCGCCATGCAATGTAAGGTGAACTCGTCAACGGCCGGCCGTGCCGGCAAACTCAGGGAGTAGACGTTCAATGAAACAGGTTTTGAAGAGTACGGCGTTTGCCGTGGCCGGTGCAGCCACCCTTGGCTTGGTCACCGCGGCATCGGCGGAAACCACGCTGACCATCGTATCCTGGGGCGGCGCCTATACGGCGAGCCAGGTCGAGGCCTATCACAAGCCGTATATGGCAGAGAACCCCGACGTCAAGCTGCTGTCCGAGGATTACAACGGCGGCTTGGCCCAGGTGAAGGCGCAGGTCGATTCCGGCAACGTGACGTGGTCGCTGGTCGACGTCGAGCTGTCTGACGCCATCAAGGGTTGCGACGAGGGTCTGCTCGAGGAAATCGATGCCTCGATCCTGCCGCCGGGCGTCGATGGCACGCCGGCCGAACAAGATTTCTTGACCAACACGCTCGTCGATTGCGCGGTCGGAGAAATCGTATGGTCGACGGTTTACGCCTATGACGGCGACAAGATGAAGGGCGACGCCGCGCCGAAGACTCTTGTTGATTTCTTCGACACCGAGAATTTCCCGGGCAAGCGCGGCCTGCGCAAATCGCCGCGGGTCAATTTGGAATGGGCGTTGATGGCCGACGGCGTTCCGGCCGATCAGGTCTATGAGGTCCTGGAAACCGAGGAAGGCGTCGATCGCGCCTTCGCCAAGCTCGACACCATCAAGGACAGTGTCGTGTGGTGGGAAGCCGGAGCCCAGCCGCCACAAATGCTCGCCGACGGCGAAGTCGCGATGACCTCGGCCTATAACGGTCGACTGTTCAATGCCGTCTTCAAGGAGGGCAAGAATTTCCAGCTGGTCTGGGACGGCCAAGTCTGGGACATCGATCTGTGGGCGATTCCGAGAGGCGCGCCCAATCTCGACGTGATCCTCGATTTCGTCAAGTTCTCCACCGACTCGCAGCGTTTGGCCGACCAGACCAACTACATCTCCTACGGTCCGGTCCGGAAATCTTCCTTCGCGTTGGTCGGCAAAAAGGTGAAACCGCACCTGCCGACGGCGCCGGATAATTTCCGCAGCGCGCTGCAGAACAACTTCGAGTTCTGGGCCGACAACAACGACGAACTCAACGAGCGCTTCGCCACTTGGTTGGCTAAGTAGTTCGATCGGGAGGGCGGTTTTGCCGCCCTCCCTTTCGTTTGACAGTACGATTCGGCGCGTGACCGGGCGCTGGCGGAATTATCCCGGATGTCGGCGCCGAAGGTGAGTATGCGAGTTTTGCGAGGAAGATCGCGATGACCAGCACGACGATGCAAAGCGCCGCCTATCAGGTCGCCGACGCGAGTTCGCTCAAGGCGAAGCTGGCGAAGGCCGAGCGGCGCAACAAATTGAAGGCCTTTGGCCTGGTCATGCCGCTTTTCCTGTTCATCGTTGTCTTCTTCTTCTTGCCGATCGGGACCATGTTGTTCCGCAGCGTCGACAATCCGGAAATTGTCGACTCATTCCCGGATACGGTCGAAGCGCTCCAGAACTGGGATCCCAGCGGTGCACCGTCGCCGCCGAAAGAGGTCTATGACGCGTTCGCGGGCGAGCTCGCGGCAGCCTACAAGGCTCGCACGGTCGGCGGGGTCGCCACCCAGCTCAACTTCCAGACCGGTGGCATTCGCAGCCTGTTCACCAAGTCGGCGCGCAAGATCTCGACAATGCAGGCCGGGCCCTATCAGGAGGAAGATTGGAAGACGATCTTCCTCGACATCGACAAGGATTGGGGCGACCGCGAGGTGTGGGCGACGTTCAAGCAGTTGGGCTCGAAGATTACGCCGGTCCACTATCTTTCGGCGATCGACCTGTCCTACGACGATTTCGGCGGGATCGTCTCGGTTCCGGATAACCGAAAGATCTATGTCACCGTTTTCATCCGCACGCTGTGGATCAGCACGCTGGTCACGGCGATGTGTGTCCTGCTCGGCTATCCGGTCTCATTCCTGCTGGCCAACCTGCCGCTCAAATGGAGCAACCTGCTGATGATTTTCGTGCTGCTCCCGTTCTGGACCTCGTTGCTGGTCCGGACCACGGCATGGGTCGTGGTGCTGCAGACCGAAGGTGTGCTCAACGACGTCTTGGTGTTCACTCATATCATCAGCGAGCGAATACAGCTGATCTTCAATCGATTCGGCGTCGTCGTGGCGATGACCCACATCCTGTTGCCGTTCATGATCCTGCCGATCTTCAGTGTGATGAAGAATATCTCGCCGGCCTATGTGCGGGCGGCGAAGTCGCTCGGCGGCACCGATTGGACCGTGTTCTGGCGGGTTTACTTCCCGCAGACGGTACCCGGCATCGGCGCCGGCGGGATTCTCGTCTTCATCCTCGCCCTCGGTTACTACATCACGCCGGCGCTGGTCGGCGGGCCGACCGATCAGATGATCAGCTACTTTATTGCCGACCACACCAACCGGTCGTTGAATTGGGGCCTCGCCTCGGCGCTCGGCGCAATCCTGCTTGGATGCGTGTTGGCGGTCTACTTGATCTACAACCGTATCGTCGGCATCGACAACATGAAACTGGGATAAGACGATGGCCGCTCTACCACCCTATGTCGGACCGCTTGGCCGGACTTGGTATTACGGTTTCCGTGTGATTTGCGGCCTGATCCTGTTGTTCCTGATCTTGCCGATCCTGGTCATCATTCCGCTGTCGTTCAATTCCGAGCCCTATTTTACCTATCCGATTCCTGGCTACAGCATGCGCTGGTACCAGGACATCCTGGACAACGAATTGTGGCTGCTGGCGGTCAAGAACAGCGTCATCATCGCCTTCTTCGCGACCATATTGGCGACCACTCTTGGGACCATCGCGGCGCTCGGGCTCAGCAAGGCGAACCTACCCTATAAGAGCCTGATCATGGGCCTCCTCATTTCACCGATGATCGTGCCGATCGTGATTACCGCCGTCGGCATGTATTTCTTTTATGTGAAGCTTGGGCTGACCAACAACCTGCCCGGCCTGATCATCGCGCACACCGTCCTTGGCACGCCGTTCGTCGTCATTACGGTGACCGCGACACTTGTCGGATTCGACCATTCGCTGACCCGCGCGTCGGCAAATTTGGGGTCGAATGCGACGCGTACCTTCTTCAAGGTGACCATGCCGCTGGTGCTGCCGGGGATGATTTCCGGGGCTCTGTTCGCCTTTGTCACGTCGTTCGACGAGGTCGTCGTCGTACTGTTCCTGGGCGGCGTCGAGGAACGCACGATTCCGCGGCAGATGTGGTCGGGCATCCGAGAACAGATCAGTCCCACCATTTTGGCGGTGGCGACCATTCTGGTCGCGATATCGATCGCCTTGCTGACGTCCCTCGAGTTGTTGCGGCGTCGCAACGAGCGGATGCGCGGTATCCGGAACTAGCGGTCTGTTCGCGGAAATCTTCATATTTCCACGCCAATTCATTGCTGATAAAGGGTTTTGACGCGGTTGATGTCGTGTTCCGGAGATATCATGTCTACGGCGCGACAGCGCGGGATGCCAACAGTGCCTATGCCGGGAGTGTCGAGATCATCATTCCCGCATGATTGTGCCGGGGGAGTGTGTTTGCATGACTGATGAACAAGAACTTGACCTGAACACGCTGGACGACGACGAACTCGTGCAACAGATGCATGAGGACCTCTATGACGGTCTTGCCGATGAGATTGCCGAAGGCACCCAGATCCTGCTCGGCCGCGGCTGGACCCCCTATGACACTCTGACCAAGGCCTTGGTCGAAGGCATGCGGATCGTCGGCATCGACTTCCGCGACGGTATTCTGTTCGTCCCCGAAGTGCTTCTCGCCGCCAATGCGATGAAGACAGGCATGAAGATATTGCGCCCGCTTCTGGCCGAGACCGGTGCACCCAAGATGGGCAAGATGGTCATCGGCACCGTGAAGGGGGACATCCACGATATCGGCAAGAACCTGGTCGGGATGATGATGGAGGGTGCCGGGTTCGAGGTAATCGACATCGGCATCAACAACCCGGTCGAAAACTACCTCGCGGCGATCGAAGAACACCAACCGGATATTCTCGGCATGTCGGCGCTGCTGACGACGACCATGCCGTACATGAAAGTCGTCATCGACACCTTGAAGGAAATGGGTATTCGCAACGACTACATCGTGCTCGTCGGCGGTGCGCCGCTCAACGAGGAATTCGCCGAGAACATCGGCGCCGACGCCTATTGCCGCGATGCCGCGGTCGCCGTCGAGACGGCCAAGAGCTTCATGGCCCGCCGACAGGGTTCGGTCGATGCGCAGGCTTCCGCCGGAGGATAATTGAATGCCCGAACGGCCGCGCACCATTCTGATCGCGTGCGGGGCCCTCGCGCGTGAAATCATAGCGCTGATCCAGGCCAATGGCTGGACCGATTATGCGGTGACCTGTCTGCCGGCCGACCTGCATAACCGTCCGGAACGGATTGCAAGTGCGGTGCGCGACAAGATTCGCGCGGTGCGCCCCGACTACGACCGCATCATGGTCCTTTATGCCGACTGCGGCACCGGCGGCCATCTCGACGCAGTACTCGAAGAGGAGGGCGTCGAACGCATCGCGGGCACCCATTGCTACGGCTTCTACAGCGGACTTTCCGAGTTCGATGCCATGATGGACGAGGAACCGGGGACATTCTTTCTAACCGATTATTTGGCGCGTCATTTCGACACCCTGATCATCAAGGGCCTGGGCATCGACCGCTATCCTCAACTGCTCGAAGAATATTTCGGCAATTACCGGCGTTTGGTTTATTTGGCCCAGGTCGAGGACGCGACGTTGGCGGCCAAGGCGCAGCAGGCCGCGGAACGTCTCGGCCTTTGTTACGAATACCGATTCACCGGGATGGGCGGCCTTGCCGCCTTTCTCGAACCGAGGAACGAGAATGGCGAAGTTGACGATCGTCTATTGGCGTGACATTCCGGCGCAGGTCACGGTCAAAGCGGGTCGTCGTACGGCGCGCGTGCCGTTGTCGGAACGCTTCGAGAAATCGATCGACCGCGCTGCGTTGAAGGCCAAGTTGAGCGACACCGATTCCTACCTTGCCGAATGGCGGCGTGCCGAGCCCGTCGATTGCGCCGACGACGTCGACGCGGAAGCCGGAAAGGCCGCGGCAGCGCTTGAGGCCGAATACGACGATGAACGACTAACGCGATTGGTCGCCGCGGGCGGACAAGAGGCGGTCTGATATGACAAGCGCCTCGGCGTACGAACCCTCGGGGGTCAGCCAGGTCGGGCGCACGCGGGCGCGCTACTCGATCCGGCTGTGGTCGGTCCGCCACGCCCGCTTCCTCGAAACCATCTACCGCACGTTTGCCGATGCCATGCTGCACCTCCATCCGCTGTGGAACGCGATCGGCTATCGCCGCGTCGAGCGGCCGGTAGTGGCGGTCGAAAGAGCGGTCAAATCGCTGCTCTTCGATTGCCGGATGTGCGGCCAGTGCGCATTGTCGACGACCGGCATGTCGTGCCCGATGAACTGCCCCAAGGGCCTACGCAATGGGCCTTGTGGCGGGGTGCGCGAAAACGGCCACTGCGAGGTCGAGCCCGAGATGCCGTGCGTCTGGGTCCAGGCATGGTTGGGCAGTCGCCAAATGCGCGATGGCGACAGCATCATGGAAGTGCAGAAACCGGCCGATCAGAGCCTGTGGAACACGTCGTCGTGGCTGCGGGTTACCGCCGAGGCCGCGCGGGCGCGGGAGGCCGGCGCGCCGGAGCCGCGGTCATGACCGGCGACTTTCTGTTCCATGATCCCGAGGCGCCGCTCGATCCGCTTCCGGGACATAGCTCGCGCGGACGGCTCGAACGCATCCTGCGACGCGGCGAATTCGCCGTCACAGCCGAGCTCAATCCGCCGGATTCCGCCGACCCCCAGGAGGTTTACGACCGCGGTGCGGTGTTCGATGGTTGGGTCGACGGCATCAATGCCACCGATGGCTCCGGCGCCAACTGCCACATGTCGAGCGTCGGTATCTGCGCCCTGCTTACCCGTGTCGGCTATGCGCCGATCATGCAGATCTCCTGTCGCGACCGAAACCGGATCGCGATCCAGGGCGATGTGCTGGGTGCGTCGGCGATGGGTGTGGGCAACGTCCTGTGCCTGACCGGGGACGGGGTCCAGGCCGGCGATCAACCGGGCGCCAAGCCGGTATTCGATTTCGATTGCATGTCGCTGCTGGAGACCATCCGCACCATGCGTGACGAATCGCAATTTCTTTCCGGCCGCAAGATCGATCTGCCACCGCAGGTCTTTCTCGGCGCCGCCATCAACCCCTTCGCGCCGCCCTATGACTTCCGGCCATACCGCCTGGCCAAGAAAATCGCCGCCGGCGCTCAGTTCGTGCAGAGCCAGTACTGTTTCGACGTACCCATGTTGAGGGCCTATATGGACCGTGTGCGCGACATGGGCCTCGATAAGGAATGCTTTATCCTGGTCGGCGCCGGACCATTGGCCTCGGCCCGGGCGGCGAAATGGATCCGCTCCAATGTTCCCGGCATTCACATTCCCGATGCCGTGATTGCCCGCCTCGAAGGGGCGGAAAAACAAAAGCGTGAAGGCAAGCAGCTATGCATTGACATTATCCAAGAGGTGCGCGAAATCCCGGGCGTCGCCGGGGTCCACGTCATGGCCTATCGCCAAGAAGAGCTGGTCGCGGAGATCGTTCACGAGTCGGGTGTGCTCAAGGGCCGCCGGCCGTGGACCAAGGAACCCAAGCCCGACGATCCGTTTGTCGTCGAAACCGTATCCGAAATCGTTGCCCACGCCGGGGAACAAACGACCCCGGCGGCGGGCAGCAGCGAGCAAGCATAGGAGAAGGCCTCCAATGACCGATACCATCCTAAGTTCCGCGACCAAGGAGGTCGTGATCGGTTTCGACCGGCCGTTCGTCATCATCGGCGAGCGCATCAACCCGACCGGCCGCAAGTTGCTGGCCGAGGAGATGCGCCACGGCGACTACAGCCGGGTCACGGCCGACGCCATCGCCCAGGTCGAAGCCGGCGCGCAGATGCTCGACGTCAACGCCGGCATTCCGCTCGCCGACGAGCCGCGAATCCTCGCCGAGTGCGTTCAGCTGGTGCAATCGCTGACCGATGTCCCGTTGTCGATCGATTCGTCGATCGTCGCGGCGTTGGAGGCCGGCCTCTCGGTCTATCAAGGCAAGGCGCTGGTCAATTCGGTGACCGGCGAGGATGAACGCCTTGAGACGGTGTTGCCCCTGGTCAAAAAATACGGTGCGGCGGTGGTCGCCATCTCCAACGACGAGACCGGCATCTCCGAGGATCCCGATGTCCGATTCGAAGTCGCCAAGAAGATCGTCGAGCGAGCCGAGGATTTCGGCATCTCGCACGCCGATATCGTTGTCGACCCGCTGGTCATGCCGGTCGGCGCACTCGGCGATGCGGGCCGCCAATTGATGCGGTTGATCCGCCGCCTGCGCGAGGAATTGCAGGTCAATACGACGTGCGGTGCGTCGAATTTCAGCTTCGGACTGCCAAACCGCCACGGCCTCAACGCGGCATTTCTGTCGATGTCGATTGGCGCCGGGTTGACCTCGGCCATCACCAACCCGCTCCACACCGAGGAAATGACCGCGGTGATGGGGGCCAATATCGTTATGGGCCGCGACCGCGACTGCCGGGCCTGGATTCGCAAGTTCCGCGAACCACTCGCCGAAGGCGCCGAACCGCGTCGTCGCGAAGGGCGTCGCCGTCGTGCCTGACGACGCGCTCGTCGTTTTCGTCCCGTCCGGGAAGCGGGGCCGGTTCCCCACCGGGACCGCCGTTCTCACCGCCGCCCGCCAGCTCGGAGTCGATATCGATTCGGTGTGCGGCGGGCGGGCGCTGTGCGGTCGCTGCCAGATCACGGTTAGCGAGGGATCCTTCGCCAAGCATGGGATCACCAGCAGCGCCGAGAATCTGAGCTCGATAAACGAAGTCGAGCAGAACTACGCCGATCGCCGGAATTTGGCGGCCGACCGGCGGCTGAGCTGTCAGGCGGTGATCACCGGCGACCTCGTGGTCGATGTGCCGCCGGAAAGCCAGGTTCACAAACAGGTCGTGCGCAAGCGGGCGGAGGCCCGTGACATCCATGTCGACCCCGCCATCCGCCTCCACTATGTCGAGGTCGAAGAACCCGACATGCACAATCCCACCGGCGACCTCGAACGCTTGCAGCGCGCGTTGGCGGCGCAGTGGGATCTGCCGGCTTTGGAGTGCGATCTCCGCACCTTGCAGAAGCTGCAAAAGACCTTGCGCGAGGGCAACTGGAAAGTCACCGTCGCCGTCCACCGCGGGCAACGCATTACCTATATTTGGCCGGGGTTCCACGACCGCGCCTTCGGCCTGGCGGTCGACGTCGGCTCGACCACGATCGCCGCCCATTTGGCCAATCTGTCGACCGGAAAGGTGGTCGCCTCGGCCGGCCGGATGAACCCCCAGATCCGCTTCGGCGAGGATCTGATGAGCCGCGTGTCCTACGTCATGATGAACCCCGGCGGCGACGCCGAGATGACCCGCGAAGTGCGCACCGCGATCAACGCGCTGATCGACGAAGTCGCAGCGGTGGCCCGGGTCGATATCGTCGAAATTCTGAATGCCACCTTTGTCGGCAATCCGATCATGCATCACCTGTTGCTCGGCATTGACCCGACCGAGCTCGGCGGCGCGCCATTCGCGCTGGCGGCCAATTCCGGCATAACCCTGTGGGCCACCGAGATCGACTGCAACATCAATCCGGACGGGCGCGCCTATTTCCTGCCCTGCATAGCCGGGCACGTGGGGGCCGACACCGCGGGTGTGATCCTGTCCGAGGGGCCGCATTTGTCCGATGAGATCATGTTGGTCGTCGATGTCGGCACCAATGCGGAGATCGTCCTCGGCAACAAGGACAAGCTGTTGGCGGCGTCGTCGCCGACCGGGCCCGCCTTCGAGGGCGCGCAAATCGCCGCCGGTCAACGTGCCGCGCCCGGTGCCATCGAGCGGGTGCGCATCGAGCCCGAAACCTTGGAGCCGCGCTACAAGGTTATCGGCTGCGACTTGTGGTCGAACGAGGACGGATTCGATGCCGCGACCGCCCAGACCGGGGTGACCGGTATTTGCGGCTCCGGCATCATCGAGGTTCTGGCCGAGATGTACCTCGCCGGAATCCTTTCCACCGACGGCACCATCGACGGCGAAATGGCCGCGCGCAGTCCGCGGATCGAGAGCGACGGTCGCACCTTTGCCTATCTGCTGCGGGACGGCGAGCCGCGCGTGCGCATCACCCAGAACGATGTCCGCGCGATCCAGCTTGCCAAGGCGGCGCTCTATGCCGGCGCGCGGCTGTTGATGGACCGGCTCGGTATCGAGGCCGTGGACCGCATCGTTCTGGCCGGCGCCTTCGGCAGCCATATCGATGTCAAATACGCGATGGTACTGGGCCTCATCCCCGACTGCGACCTCAAGAAAGTGTCGTCGGCGGGCAACGCGGCCGGCACCGGGGCCCTGATCGCTCTGCTCAACCAGCGGGCGCGGGACGAGATCGAACAAGTCATTCGCCGCGTCGAAAAGGTCGAGACCGCAGTCGAACCGACCTTCCAGGCGCATTTCGTCGGCGCCATGGGGATTCCCCATTCGTCCCATTCGTTTCCCCACCTCGCTCAAGCGGTCAAGCTGCCCGAGCCCAAACAGCTCGCCGATGCCCGCGAGCGCCGCCGCGGCCGCCGGCGGAGCGGTTAACGCCGCCGGCGTTTGCCATCGTTTCTTCGCTTTCGCGGGGTCTGAGGTTGCCGGCGGCGCGGTTCGATATCGACGCCTGCGCCGATCGCTTTAATGCACCAGGCGACGTTCCTCGCGCGGCGTACGGCCAAAGTGTTCGCGGTAACATTTGCTGAAATGGGACGCCGAGACGAAGCCGCAGGCCAACGCCACGTCGAGGACCGGCATCGTCGTTTGCGACAGCAGCAGCCGCGCGCGGTCGAGGCGAAGTTCGAGGTAGAAACGGGTCGGCGTGCGCTTGAAATATTTGCGGAACAGGCGTTCCATCTGGCGTGTCGAGAGGCCGACGAACTGGGCCAACTCGGCGCAGCTCAGGGGCTCCTCCTGGTTTTCCTCCATCTGCGAGATCACCGCCAGCAGCTTGGCGTGGCTGACACCGAGCCGCGAGCGAAGGGTCATGCGCTGGTGATCGCGGGAATCGCGGATGCGCTCGTGAATCAACTGGTCGGATACCGCTATCGCCAGGTCGCGGTCGTGGTCGAGACCGATCAGGTTGAGCATGAGATCGAGGGCCGCGGTTCCGCCGGAGCATGTCATCCGTTTTCCGTCGATCTCGAACAACTCATAGGTGAGGTCGAGCTCGGGAAATTCCTCGGCCAGCCCGGGCAGGTTTTCCCAGTGGATGGTGCAGCGATGACCGTCGAGCAGCCCGGCCCGCGCCAGCACGTCGGTGCCGGTACAGAGCGCGCCCACGGTGGCGCCGTAACGGTCGAGGCGGCGCAACCATGAAAAGGTCTTGCGATCGTCGAATCGGCGAATCTCGACACCGCCGCAGACAAAGACGATGCGGCAGGTTTCGACCTCGGCGATGGGACAGTCGACCTTGACCTCGATACCGCTACTCGCCGTCACCGGTCCGCCATCGGTCGAGAACATCAGCCACCGGTAAAGCTCGCGGCCGCTCATCCGGTTGGCGACCCGCAACGGCTCGATGGCGGAGATCAGTGCGATCATCGAGAAATTGGGAATAAGGAAGAAGGCGATCTTCCTGCAGGTCGCGGCTTCCTGTGGTGCCTGCGCCGAGTTGCCCTCCGGCATGGACGGTTCTCCCTGGCCGCCGGATGACCCCGGGTCACGCCCGGGGTTATGTCGCTTCTACGACAAAAATTTCGATTATGCTACAATGTTGTTGGGGTGGCGTGGCGATTCAAATGACGGAAAAAGGATGATTTCGGAGCTGGAAAAGCTACGCACCGAGGCGGCGGCGTTGGAAGCCGAGCTCGCGCGGCTCGAGGTTCAGGCCCGTGAGCTCGCCGCGTCGCTCGGCGAATTCGACCACCAGGCGCGGCGTCATCGCGACGCGCTCGAGCGCGCCGGCGGCCGCTCGCGCGACACCGAGACGGCGCTCAAGGCGCTGGCCGCCAACCAGGCGCTTGCCGGCCGCGAACGCGAAATCGCGCAGGGCAGCATGCGCGATGTGGAGGAGCGCCTCGACGCCATCCGCAGCCGAATAGCGGCCTTGGCGAAGGGCACCGTATAGTGGTGACGTCCGGACCCTCGGGAAACGTCTTCGACCGATCCTACGCCGCCGCCTTGGCGGTGCCGAATTCGAGCGCCGGTCCGGCCGGAACGATGGTCGGATCGACCAGACCGAGATCGTCGTAGTAGTGGCGCTTGACGTGGTCGAGGCGAACCGTCGCGGCAACGCCGGGTAGCGCATAAAGGCGGCGGGTATACGTCCACAGGTTGGGGTGGTCGACGAGCCGTCTGAGGTTACAACGCAGCGCACCGTGATAGACGGCGTCGAACCGAATTAAAGTGGCGAACAGATGCCGATCGGTTTCGGTTACGGTTCCGGCGAAAAGAAAGTCGCGATCGGCGAGGCGCGCTTCCATTTCGTCGAGCGCCCCGAACAGGTCACCGACCGCCTTGTCATATGACGCCTGGTCGTCGGCGAACCCGGCGCGATAGACGCCCAAGCAGATACGGTCGAGGACGAAGCCATTGAGCGCTTCGATCGCGGGACGCAGCCGCTCGGGGCGAAAATTCGGCGTTTCCGGCGCGATGGCGGCGAAGGCATCGTCGAACATGCGGATGATTTCACTGGATTCATTGCTGACGATGGTCCCGGTCTTGCGGTCGAAGAGGACGGGCACGGTGACCTTGCCGGTGAAATCCGGCTTGGCTTGGCGATAGACCTCGTGCAGGAAGGCGAAGCCGTTGGCATGGTCGCGCGTAATGCCGGTGGTCGCGTCGTCCTGGTTTCCGAAAGTCCATCCGTTGGGCCCGCTCCAGCGGGGGTCGAGGACCGACATCGGGACGATTTTCCGGAGCCCCTTGAGCGAGCGGTAAATGACGGTCTTATGAGCCCACGGGCAGGCGTAGGAGACATAGAGATGGTAGCGGCCGGGCTCGGCCGGAAAACCCGTCTCGCCGTCGGTCGTGATGCGGCCGTGGAAGGCCCGTTTCCGCTCCTCGACGCGCCGCGCGCGGAAGGCCGGGCTGTCCTCGATTTGGGGATGCCAGATTCCGTCGACCATGGCTTTGATGGGCATATCGAGGTCCTCCACTGATGCTCTAGCGGCCGGCTGCCGACGCCGCGGCCGATTTCGATAGGGTGATCGCGCCGGGGCGCAACGCATAGGCGCCGGCGCCGAGCAGGGCCTGGACGATGGCGAGGATGACGAGCATGGCCGGGTACTCCCAGCCACCGCCGGCATCCGAAAACACCCAACCGTTGCCGGCATGGGTCCAGGTTGCGCCGAGCAGAATCGGGATCACGGCGAGCGCCACCCAGCGCGTCGCGATGCCGAGAATCAGCAGCACGCCGCCGCCGGCCTCGGCCGCAAACACCGCATAGGCCAGTAGGCCTGGGAGACCGAGGCTTTCGAAATAGGCGGCGGTTCCGGGCAGGGTAAAGACGAACCATTTCAAGACGACGCCGTGGGCCAGGAACATCACCCCCAGCGTGATGCGAAGCAGGAAGGCCGCGCGGGCGGCATCGGTCGAATTGATGGGCATAGCTTTCTCCGTCGTGCGAGTGTCTCGGGATCTCCCGTTGACCGGTCAATTAGTGTGTGCTTATCTGCAAATAAAGTCGGTATTTTTGTCATTATTGTTTGCAAAAATGCACAATCTCGATTGGGATGGCTATCGCTACTTCGCCGCCGTTGCCCGGCACGGCGGGTTGGCCCCCGCGGCGCGCGCCCTCGGCGTCCATCATTCGACCGTGTTTCGCCGCATCGCGGCCCTCGAGGCGGCGGCGGGGGTGCGGCTCTTCGACCGCCGGTCGGAGGGTTACGTCCTGACGCCCTCCGGCGAAGCGGTCCAGGCGGCGCTGGCCGACGTGGAAGACGGAATCCATCGTGTCGAGCGCCACATCATGAGCGCCGATCCCGGGTTGTCTGGGGTCGTCCGCATGACGACGACCGAGGACATCGCCCAGTTCCTCATCGCGCGCCAGTGGAACGGGTTCGCCGCCGCCTACCCGGAAATCCGCCTCGAGATGATCGTCGCCAACCGTTTCTTCAATCTGTCGCGGCGCGAGGCCGACATCGCGATCCGGCCGAGCCGGGATCCGGAAGGCGATATGGTCGGTCGACGGGCCGCCGATATCGCCATCGCCGCCTATGCCGCGACCGAGTATCTGGCCCGCATGGGGCGCCCCTCCCGGCCCAGCGATCTGCGCCGCCATCGGCTGATCGCATGTGACGACAGCTTGGCCCACCTCGCCGTCGCGCGGTGGCTGAAACGCTATGACGATGGCGGCAATGTGGTGCTTCGCAGCAACAGCTTCGTGGTCCAGCACGACGCCGTCCGCGCCGGACTCGGCATTGGCTTGTTGCCCTGTTTCGTGGTTGGTGACGATGGGCTCGAACGTTTGTGGCCGCTGCGCGCCGATCTTGTATCCGGCCTGTGGGTGCTCACCCATCGCGACCTGAGACGCACGCCGCGCATCCGCGCGGTCCTCGACTATTTCTTCGATGCCTTCGCCGCCGAACGCGGGCGCTTGGCGACCTAAAGGGGTGACGCTGCTACGAGGCGGCGCTCCGTGCCTGGCGCGCCCGCCGTGGCGGTGGCGCCGCGGCCGGTTCGAGAAGCGCGGCCAATGCATCGCGCTCGATCAGGAGGTCGGCCAGGGAATACCCGTCGAGAACCTCGACGAACGCGTCGCGGGCCCGGTCGAGTGCCGTCTTCAGTCGGCATGCCGGCTCCAGGCGGCAGTTCAATGCCGCGCAATCGATAATTTCGAGCCCCTTTTCGGTGCGCCGCACCACCTCCCCGACATTGATATCGACCGGTTCATGGGCCAATTTCATGCCGCCGCCTTTGCCGCGCACCGTGTGGATATAGCGGGCGCGGGCCAGGTTGTGCACGACCTTGACCAGATGGTTCCGTGAAATACCGTAAATTTCCGCCATTTCGCTGATCGTGACGAGGCGATCGCGGTGAAGGCCGAGATACATCAGTACACGCAGCGAATAGTCGGTATAACGGGTCAATTGCATGGCCCGGCGTCCTCCCAGCCCCTTATTTGCGAGGCCCCTCGTTACCTCGTGGGCCTAATGACGTACCCATGATAAATTTTTTGTGAGTGCCAGGAAACTCCTAATTTCCCCTTGAGAAACAAGTTATTTCAATGCTTTGGGCAGAACCGCGAGCGGAATTGCGCCGACCGGCCGGCCTTGCGCTCACGATTACGTGAGTTCGATCCCGAAAACTCACGAGGCGGCGATGCGGACCAGCTGTTTGCCGAAATTCTCGCCGCGCAACAGGCGGATCAATGCCGCCGGCATATTCTCGAAGCCGTCGATGATGTCTTCGCGATATTTCAGCCGGCCGTCACTCAGCCAGCCGGCCAAGGCCTCGAGCGCCTCGCCATAGCGCTTGGCGAAATCGAAGACGATGAAGCCTTGCATCCGCGCCCGGTTGACCAGCAGCAGCCCGGTCAGGCGCGGACCCATTTCCGGCTTTTCCAGGTTGTATTGCGAGATTTGTCCGCACACGGGAATGCGTGCGCCGACATTGATACGGCGCAGGACGGCGTCCGACACGACGCCGCCGACATTGTCGAAATAGACGTCGACGCCGTCGGGACAGGCGGCCGCGATCTCGGCGTCGAGATCGTCCGCCGTCTTGTAAAGGATCGCGGCGTCGTAGCCGAGTTCGTCGACGACATAGGCCGCCTTGGCGGCGCTGCCGACGGTACCGACGGTGCGGCACCCCTTGATCTTGGCCAGTTGGCCGACGATCCCGCCGACCGCGCCGGATGCCGCCGAGACGACGACGGTTTCGCCGTCTTTCAATGCGCCGATCTCGAGCAGTCCGAAATAGGCGGTAATGCCAGGCATGCCGAGGATGCCGAGCGCGGTCGAAATGGGTGCCAAGGACGGGTCGACAGGACGCAATTGCTTGGCCGGCAGGGTTCCGTATTCCTGCCAACCGAGCAGGCCTTCGACGATGTCGCCCGGTTTGAGCGCCGGATCGCGCGATTCGACGACCTCGCCGACCACGCCGCCGGTCATCACCGCCCCCAGTGGCACCGGGGGAACATAAGATTTCGCGTCGCGCATGCGCCCGCGCATATAGGGGTCGAGTGAGAGGTAAAGGCTCCGCACCAGCGCCTCGCCGTCACCCGGTATCGGCAGCGGTGCTTCGTGAAGTTCGAAATTATCCGGGCTCGGTTCGCCGGGCGGGCGGCTCTTGAGCCGCCATTGTCGATTTATCGGGGTCGTCATATCGGACCTCACTGATTGTCGCGGTGGACGGCCATGCTGGCGCGCGCGCCGTCGCGCAGCAAGGTGACGTCGCTGTCGCCCGGGACCAGGTCATAGCCGCGCGCGAACAGCTCGGCCCAGGTCATGCCGGCATAGGGGACGGCGGCCATTTTTTGGCCCGCCGCCTTGATCGCCGCCTCGGCACGTTCGATCAAGGCGCGCGGTTCCGGTTCGCCGGTCCGACCCGGTCGGCCGATGCTGGCGGCCAAGTCGTTGGGGCCGATGAACAGGGCATCGACGCCGTCGACGGCGGCGATCTCGGCGATATTGTCGACCGCCCGCACCGATTCGATCTGGCACATGATGAGGACTTCATCATTGGCCCGGCGCAGATATTCGTCGTTGGCGAGACCGTAATTCGACGCCCGGACGACCGACGACGCGCAACCGCGTATGCCGTCCGGCGGGTAGCGGCAGGCGGCGACCGCGGCGCGCGCCTGGTCGGCGGTCTCGACCATTGGGATCATCAACCCTTCGACGCCGATATCGAGCGCGCGCTTGATATGAACCGGGTCGTTCCACGGCACCCGCATGAGCACGGTCGACGGCGACGCCGATAACGCGCGCAGCTGGCCGACCGCCGACAGCGGATCTCCCGGTCCGTGTTCGTGGTCGATGAGGATGAAATCATACCCGGCGCTGCCGAGGATTTCGGCGGCCGCCACGTCGCCGGTAAACAACCAGCAGCCTAGAGCGCGCTGGCCGGCGGCGAGTCGCTTTTTCAGGGCATTTTCTCGAAACATGCGGGAAGCTTCACGGCGGTAGTGATCGGCCGCACGATTATGATCGTATGCGCGGGCCGCGGCAATGCGGCAACGCTGCCGTGTCGGCCGTCATCCTCGTGACAGCCCTGCGTCGACCAGGCCGTCGATCCAGTGGCGGCGGGCCATCTCGTTGCGACCGAAGGGCAGTTGCCGGCCCGATTGCGTCGCGGTATGGCCCGGAATCAACCGCAGAACCTCTTTCTCGATGATGGAGCGCGCTTCTTCGACATCGCCAAGCTTGGCCAGACTTGCCGCCAGCTGGCGGTAGCCGGTCGGCATGTCGGGCTGCTCGAGCATCAATTGGCGCGCCGTTTTTGCCGAGTCCCCGTAGCGCTCGACGAGGTAGTAGCCGATACCCAACGTGGCGAGCATGGTCGCCAAGAAGGGGTCGCGGGGGCTATGCGCAATAGCTTGTCGGACCGATTCGATACCCTCTTCGTAGTTGCCGCCAAACACGTTTGCGAAGCCGAGTGCGGTATGCGCGATGGCGAGATTGGGGTTGGCCGCCACCGCCCGCTGCGCGATCTCGACCGCGTCCGTTATCTGTTCCTTGTAGGTCATGCCGAAGGAAAGCGCCGCCAATGCGTAAGCGTCGTCGGGGTCGGCGGTGACCGCCAACTCTGCCATCCGGCCCATTTGTTCTATCGTACCAGCGCGGTCGTCGGTCCAACCGAAATTGAGTTTCCACAAAAGGGACTGAACCAGTTCGACCCGACCAAGGCTGCTTTCCGGCGCCTGCGCAATCGCCCGCTCGAACAAATCCTGGGCCTTCGTATTGTCCTCGCGGTTGATCCGCCAAAGGTGCTCGCGGCCGCGCATGACCAGATCCCAAGCGTCGAGCTCGCCGTCGGTCTTGCGCCGCGCGCGCCGCACCTCGGCGGTCATGAATTGAGGTGTCAGCTCGCCCACGATCGCGCGCGTTATCTCATCCTGGACCGCGAAGATATCGGCCAGGTCGCGATCGAAGCGATCGGCCCACAGGTGGTTGCCGGTCGCGGCGTCGATCAATTGGGCGCTGACGCGAACCCGATCGCCCACCTTGCGGACGCTTCCCTCGACCACGTAGCGGGCGCCGAGCTTGCCGCCAATTTCGGCGACATCGACGGCCATGCCCTTGTAGGTGAACGTGGTATTGCGCGCGACGACATAAAACCAGTGATACTTCGCCAGGGCCGTGATGATGTCCTCGGTAATACCGTCCGAGAAGTATTCCTGTTCCGCGTCCCCGGACATGTTGGTGAATGGGAGGACGGCGATCGACGGCTTGTCATCGTGGCCCGCCGGCACCACCTCGGCAGCTGCCCGTTCCGGCGGCAGCGGGTGTTCCCCGTGCCACCGGAAGGTTTGAACGGGCCGATCGATATTCTTGAGCCGTCGCGTGCCGTCGTCGACAAATCTAGCCTGGTTGTTACCGGCGATGCCGTCATGGGCCGCGGCCGAAAGGACGATCGACCCCGGATCGGCGATTTCCTGCAGGCGTGCGGCGATGTTGACCCCGTCGCCATAGATATCCTCGTCCTCGTGAACGATATCGCCGATATGAATTCCCATCCTGACGCGAATCGCCGGCAAATCGGCAAGCGCGGTCTGAACCTTGGTCGCGCAGTCGACGGCGTCGACGACGCTGCCAAATTCGACCAGCCACCCGTCCCCCATGCTCTTGATGACAGTGCCGCGATGGGCAGTCACCGCCGGCTCGAAAAGCTCCCTGCGATACTGCCGCAGCGCCGCCAGGGTATCGGCTTCATTGTCGCGCATCAGCCGGGAATAGCCCACCACGTCGGCGGCGAGAATGGCGGCCAAGCGCCTATTGGGGGTCGTCATGGAAGGGAGTGTACGGCGGCGGCCCGGTTTCGCGAAGGACTCGATCAGTCGCCGGGACGGCGGCGAATCTCGATCATCGAGCCATCGCGGGCCTCGGTACGAACCAAGACCATATTGCCGTCGGCGTCGTACCACAGATCGATTTCTTCGTCGCCCGTCATCGCATGGCGCGCGGCCGATACGCCGATACCGTTGACGTTGAGCTGCTCCGACCCCTTCGGTTCGGTGGCGACCTCGAGCAACCCGCCGCGCTTGATGTCGATAAGGTTTGCGGCGGTGGCGGTCGCGGGATTCCACATCGTCAGCGGCAAGGTACCTTCGGGGGCGATGTAGGCGCCGGTCTCGCCCTGAACCTCCAATCCATTCGCCTGCCGCGACGCGGTGACACGATATTTGTCGCCATCGTCGTCGACGCTGCTGGTGAAGTCGATCAATTGTCCGTCGCGCCACACCTCGCGTTGATGTTCGGACCGTTTGTAGACGGTCACGAAGGCGATCTTGACCTTGATCTGGGTCTCGGTCTCGACCACCAGGTCGTCGCCGTCGTGTTGAAATCGGGTCGTCCGCAACCCGATCGTCGAGCCTTCGCGGACGATGTCGAACGACTGGTCGGGCGGCGAGTCGGGATCGCCGCGCGCCGCGCCGCTCGTCGCGAGCATCAGTGCTACCAAGATCAAGACCACGCGCATCGGCCGCGTTCCTCCGCACTGCGAAACAGCCGCTTTCCTATCGGCTCTCGAAGATTGTATCTAGTGTGTACCGCTCGTCATACAACGGACATTATTTTGTGCAATGTCTGCGATTGGTGCCTATTCTTAGAATATTGGAAGAACGGAGTGCCCTTGCGATGGGCAAGGATCGGAAGCCTGGTTGCGCCAATCCGTCGTTGGCTGAAGTCGCCGCGGCACGTTTCAGCCGTCGCCAGGCGCTAACCGGGTTGGGTGCCGGTGCGGCGGTGCTGTCGACGGTGGGCGGCCTGGGCACGACGATCGCGACGCGGATCGCGTCGGCCGCGGGGGCGTCCTCCAGCCTGACCTTCATCGAACCGGAGCGGATCCTCGACGGCAAACATCGGGTCGCTCCCGGCTACCGGGCGACGGTTCTTGTCCGCTGGGGGGATCCGATCGTTACCGGTGCGCCGGACTTTGACCCGGGCCGGCAGACCGCGGCGGCGCAGGCCCGGCAGTTCGGCTACAACAACGACTTCATCGCCTATATGCCGTTGCCGCTCGGTTCGCAGGCGTCCGATCATGGTTTGCTGTGCGTCAACAACGAATACACGTTGGCCCACATGATGTGGCCGGGCTTCAAGAACAGGGGCCAAGCCCAGGACAGGCTAACCCGCGCCCAAGTCGAAATCGAAATGCAGGCGACCGGCCATTCGGTGGTCGAGGTCAGGCGCGGCAAGGACGGCTGGCGGGTCGTGGCCGACAGCCCCTATGGACGCCGCATCACGGCGATGACGCCGGTCAGCGTCTCGGGCCCGGCAGCGGGACACGCGCGGATGAAAACGCCGGCCGATCCGAGCGGCACCAGGGTGTTGGGAACCGTCAACAATTGCGGCGGCGGCAAGACGCCGTGGGGCACCATCCTGATTTGTGAGGAGAACTTTCATTACTATTTCGGCGGCGCCATCGCCGACCGCGATCAGGCCAGCCACTATCGCCGCTACGGGGTGAAGGAGAAGGGTCTGTTCGGTTGGCGTCGATTCGATGACCGCTTCGATCTCGGGATCGCGCCCAACGAACCCAACCGTTTCGGCTGGGTGGTCGAGTACGACCCCTACGACCCCAATTCGGTGCCGGTCAAACGGACCGCCCTCGGCCGCTTCATGCACGAGGCGGCGGCGACTTGGCTCGACAAGAGCGGACGGGTCGTCGTCTATAGCGGCGACGACGCCGTTTTTCAGTATCTCTATCGATTCGTCAGCGACGACGTCTTCGATCCGGAGACCCCGGCGCGAAACCGGGATCTTCTCGATCAAGGCGTGTTATCAGTCGCCCAATTCGCGGACGACGGCAAGGTCGCATGGCTACCCCTGGTATTCGGCAGCGGACCGCTGATAGCCGCCAACGGATTCGCCAGCCAAGCCGACGTCGTCATCGAGGCGCGCCGCGCCGCCGAGTTGTTGGGCGCGACACCGATGGATCGGCCCGAAGACGTCGAGGTCAACCCGGTGACCGGGCGGGTCTACGTGATGCTGTCGAAGAATTCCAAACGTTCTTCGGGACGGGCCGATGCCGTCAATCCGCGCGGTCCCAACCCCTATGGCCATATCGTCGAGTTGTTGCCGCCAGGGCTCGACGGCGACCGCGACCACGGCGCCGGCGCATTCGGATGGGAGATCTTGCTCCTGGCCGGTGATCCGCGCGCCGCCGAAGCCGATGCCACATACCACACGGCGGTCTCGGATCGTGGCTGGCTGGCGGCCCCCGACAATTGTACTTTCGATCGGCGCGGCCGACTGTGGATCGCGACCGACCAGGGCCGCCACGGCAAAACAAAGATTCCCGATGGGCTCTATGCCTGTGACCTGGACGGCGAGGGCAGGGCGCTGACCCGGTTCTTTTTCGGCTGCCCGCGGGGGGCCGAGATGGCGGGGCCGGAATTCACCCCGGACGGCCGCACATTGTTCGTTTCGGTGCAGCATCCGGCCGACGAAAAGCGGTCGACGTTCGACCGGCCTTCGACGCGATGGCCCGATTTCGACCCGTCGTTGCCGCCGCGGCCGTCGGTCGTTGCCATCACCAAGCAGGATGGCGGCGAAATCGGCGATTGAACCGTTTTGATTATCCGATGCAGGCGGCGACCGCCTTGGGCAGTGTGCGCATCATCTCGAAATAAGCGTTAAGACCCCGCTGGTCGGAGTGCAGGGGGTCGATCTCGACCGCACGCAACGCGTCGCCCTCGGCCACGCCGCCATTCATGAGGTCCTCGAATTGCGGCTGAACCAACACGCAGCGCGCGTCGAGGGCTTCCGCCTCTTCGATCAATTCATCGATATGGTCGGTCGATCCCAGAGACACCGGACCGGTCATCAGCGCGCCGATCGCCTCGAGACCGTATTTCTGCTCCAGGTACTGCAGCGCGTCGTGCTGGGTGACGAACGGTATCCCGCGATAGGGCCCGAGCGCGCGCCGCAGCTGCCGGTGCAGGCCGCCGAGCCGGGCATTGATGGTCCGGGCATTGCGTCCGTAATCGATCTTGTGGGTGCGATCGATTTCGATGAGCGCGCGGCTGAACGCGTCGACGAGCGCCGCGGCGTTGTCGGTATCCAGCCACAAATGGGGGTCGACCGTACCGTCCTCTGGCACCGGATCCTTGGTCCACATTCCGGTCGTGCGTAGCGGCAGTTTGACCGGCAGATCGAGGTCGGTGATCTTGATGACCCGCGTCGTCTCCGGCAGATCGGCAACCGCCTCGGCCATGAAATCGTCGAGACCGTCGCCGGCCCAAATGACCAAATCGGCCTCGCTCAGCTTGCGCTTCTGCGACGAACGCAAGCGATAGTCGTGGGGAGAAACCGTCCCCCGCACCAAGAGCTCGGGTATCGCGACCCGATCCATGATGCCTGAAACCAGCGCATGAAGGGGTTCGATGCTGACGACGACGCGCGGCAATTCGGCCTGGGCTGCGCCAGTACCCGCCACCGCCGCGACGGCGATCATCCATATCATGGTAAAGCTGCGTTTCATTGCCGCCCCAAGATACCTTTTTGCCGCGCGGATTCCTAATTGTTATAGTATAACATATTGTCACCTTCCGCTGCTCCGGGGCAAACCGATGAGCATTCCCGAATCGCCGCCGGTGGCGCGTTTCGCCAGACCGGGACACGATCACCGCAGGTGCGTCGAAGCGGCGCTGGCGTCGGCGGCCGATCTGTGCCGGCGGCGCGGCGCCAGGTTGACCGGAACCCGCCAACGAATCCTCGAGCTTGTGTGGGCCGAGCACCGACCGGTCGGTGCCTATGAGTTGCTGGCCGCGCTCGGTGAAAGCGGCCGGAGCGCGGCCCCGCCGACGGTTTATCGTGCCCTCGATTTCCTGCTTGCCCAGGGCCTCGTCCACCGCATCGAGTCGTTGAACGCCTTCGTCGGCTGTCCGGCGCCGGGCCAGCCCCATCGCGGGCAGTTCCTCATCTGTCATGGCTGTGGCGCGTCCGCCGAGCTTCACGATCCCAAGGTCGATGGCGCGATACGGCGGAGCGCCGGTGGCGCCGGATTCAGCGTCGAGCGTTCGACCGTCGAAGTGCTCGGCCTGTGCCCGCAATGCGGCGACCGGCCGGCGTCCGCCGATGACGATTCCGCCACCCACTGACCCCGACTTCTTGGTGCGTGCGGAGGCGATCGATGTCCGCATCGCCGGGCGCACGGTCATCACTCAGGTCTCGGTCGCCGTCCGCGCGGGCGAGATCGTTACCGTTATCGGCCCCAATGGTGCCGGCAAGACGGTGCTCGTACGAACCCTCCTGGGTTTGCTGCGGCCGGTAACCGGGCGGATCGATCGCCGCTCCGGCTTGCGGATCGGCTACGCCCCACAGAGGCTTCATATCGATCCGGTATTGCCCTTGTCGGTCAGCCGCTTTCTCGCCCTTGCCGGGCCGACGGGTCGGGCCCGGATCGAGGCCGCGCTCGCCGAAACCGGAGCCGCCGGTGTCGTCGATGCACCGATCCAAAGCATTTCCGGCGGCGAGTTCCAGCGCGTCTTACTGGCACGGGCGCTAATGCGCGACCCCGACCTGCTCGTTCTCGACGAGCCGGTCCAGGGCGTCGACATCGGTGGCCAAACGAACCTCTACCGTTTGATCGCGGAACTTCGCGACCGGCGCGGCTGCGGTGTCCTGCTGGTTTCGCACGATCTCCATCTGGTCATGGCTTCGACCGACCGGGTCGTCTGCCTCAACCGCCATGTCTGCTGCACCGGCCATCCCGATGCGGTCGCCCAAGACCCCGCCTATATCGAACTGTTCGGGCCCGAGGCCGCGCGCCAGGTGGCGATCTACGTCCACGACCACGATCACGATCACGACGCCGCCGGCAACATCGTCGGCCAGCGCCGCGCGCCGCCGTCCGACGCGGCCCACCACGACCATGGATGATTTTCTGCTCCGCGCACTCGCCGCGGCGGTCGGCGTGTCGCTGGTTGCCGGCGCCGTCGGCTGCTTCATTGTGTGGCGGCGTATGGCCTATTTCGGCGACGCGTTGTCGCATTCGGCGCTGCTTGGCGTCGCGCTCGGGCTGATCCTCGGCATCGATCTCAATGTCGGCATCGTTATCGCCTGCACCCTGTTCGCGATTTTTCTGGTCGCCCTGCAACGCCAGCGTACCTTGGCCAGCGATACGCTGCTCGGCATCCTGGCCCACAGCGCGCTGGCGATCGGCATTATCGTCATCGCCTCGTTCGAGACCGTTCGTATCGATCTTCTGTCCTATCTGTTCGGCGATATTCTAGCCGTCGACGGAAGAGACCTGGTTTGGATCTATGGCGGCGGCGCGATCGTCATCGCCGCCCTGGCATTCCTGTGGCGCTGGTTGCTGGCGCTTTCGGTCGACGAGGATCTGGCCCGGGTCGACGGCGTTCCCGTCGATGCGGTTCGCCTTGCGTTGATGTTCTTGATCGCCACCGTCATCGCCGCCGCGGTCAAGATCGTGGGCGTCTTGCTGATCACCTCGCTGCTGATTATTCCGGCCGCGACGGCGCGGCGCTTCGCCCGCACGCCCGAACAGATGGCATTGCTCGCCGGCGGCATCGGCGCCCTGGCCTCGGTCCTCGGCCTCGCCGGATCAGCCCAATGGGATACGCCGACGGGGCCGACGATCGTGGTCGCGGCGACAACGTTGTTCGCGCTGTCCTTGCTGGCGCCGGCGGCCCGACACTAGAGAGGAGCCGCTTCGACCGATCTCAAGAACGATCTAGGTCGTCGATTCTTCGGTCTCGTCGTATTCGATGATCGGCGCCGGGCGCGGGTTGCGCCGTCGGATGATGATATCGCCTTCGGGCGTCATCTCCGGTGGGTCGTATTGCGGGACGGCCTCGAGGAACAGCTGCATGGCGTCGAGCATGCGCTCGACGCTCTCGCGCATCATCTGTTCGGCCTGTTCCCGCGTTTCGGGGTCGAGATAATCGTCGAGGCCGCGCGGCTCGGACGATTGGGCCCAGGCGGAAGTGGAGAGGAGCAGGCTCGAGGCGAAGAGAGCAGGGGCGATTTTGCGCATGGCGGTTCTCCTCATTCGCCTCAGGGTAAGCTTCAATCATGGCCCCAATGTGGCCAATTGGTTGCGCTCTAAAACGCCGATTTCGGTTGACCGTGACGCAATTCGACGACGAGCCACACGGCCAAGGTAAACAATACCAGCGCGCCCGCCTGATGGGCGACGGCCAAGGGCAGCGGAACGAACAACAGCAGCGTCGCGATACCGAGCCCGACCTGGATGCAGGCGAATATTGCAATGGCCGCGGCGAGAGCGCGCGCCCGCCCCTCGATCCCGTAGATCCCCGCGAAGCAAACATAGGCCAGGGTCGCGGCCAGGGTCACGATCGCCAACAGCCGGTGATTGAATTGCACGGCGGCGATGTTCTCGAAAACATTGACGATGGCGGGCTCCATGGCGAAGTACGCTTCCGGCACCACCGCGTCACCCATCAGCGGGAAGGTGTTGTAGGCGAGACCCGCGTCGAGCCCGGCGACGAAGCCGCCGGAGACCAGGGTCACGAAGACCAGAAACGGCAGCACGGCGGCGGTGCGATGCGAGGGGCCGAAACTGGTCGCCGGCCGCGTCAACAGGCCGAGGGCGACCCACAGCATGTAGCCGTAGATGACCACCGCCAGGCCGAGATGGGCGGCGAGGCGGTATTGGCTGACCTCGGGCCGGTCGACGAGGCCGCTCTTGACCATGTACCAGCCGAGCAGGCCCTGCAAACCGCCGAGGACGAACATGATGACGAGCTTGGGTGCGAGCGCGCGGTCGAGATAGCCGCGGACCAGAAACCACAGGAACGGCAGCAAAAAGACGACGCCGATCAGCCGCCCCCACAGACGGTGGATGTACTCCCACCAGAAGATGGTCTGGAAGTCGTCCAGCGACATCCCGGCATTGACCTTCTCGAACTGCGGCGAGGCCTGGTATTTGACGAACACCTCGTGCCATGCCGCCTCGGTCAACGGCGGCAGCCAGCCGATCAGCGGCCGCCATTCGACCATCGACAGCCCCGACTCGGTCAACCGGGTGATGCCGCCGATGACGACCATGGCGAAAATCATCGCGCAGCACAGCAAGAGCCAGATTGCGATCGCCCGGTAGCGGGGCGGCGGTGGGACGAATTGCACGGACATGGGCGGCGTTTCCAGTAGGCAATATCGACGATTGGTAGTCGAGCGCCATCGCGACGGCAACCGGGTTGCGCCCTTATACCAAGACTCGATGATAGGGACTCATCTCATGGGCGCAAATCGGGTCATCCGGGCAGGCGCGGTGCGAAGCGCGATGCCGACGCATCGGGCGAGGGCGGCAATGCCGCGGATGGCCGCCCAATCCGCAACAGAATTGATCCCATATGATCCGACAAGGCTCTAGTGAGCGGACAAAATCCCCGCGGTGAGGTGGGTTCCTATCATCGAGCCTTGGTATTGTGCCGCAGCGCCGTTGACGACCCGGCACGGGCTGATTAACGTGCGCGCCCGATCCCCCGGGAAGCGACACCAGACCACGGAAGCGATCATGGCCCAAGATCTCGATGCCCTCGAGAGCCAAAGCATCTTCATCCTGCGCGAAGCCTACAACCGCCTCGACAAGATCGGCATGTTGTGGTCGCTGGGCAAGGATTCGAACGTCATGGTGTGGCTCGCCAAGAAGGCCTTCTTCGGCCATGTCCCATTCCCCGTGATCCACGTCGATACCGGAAAGAAGTTCAAGGAGATGTACGAATTCCGCGACCGTTACGTGGAGGAATGGGAGCTGATGCTCATCCAGGGCCAATGTCCGCCGATCGAGGACATGGACCAGTCGCTGCCCCCGGCGGCGCGGTCGGCGGCGCGCAAGACGGCGGGGCTCAAGAAGGTCATCGAGGACGGCGGCTTCACCGGGGTCATCGCCGGCATCCGCCGCGACGAGGAAGCGACCCGCGCCAAGGAACGGGTGTTCAGTCCGCGCGGCGATCACGGCCAGTGGGACTTTCGCGACCAGCCGCCCGAGTTCTGGGATCAGTTCAAGACCGATTTTCCGCCCGGCACCCACGTCCGCATCCATCCCCTGCTGCACTGGACCGAGATCGATATCTGGCGTTACACCTTGCGCGAGGGCATCCCGACGATCGGCCTCTACTTCGCCACCGACGGCAAGCGCTATCGCTCGCTCGGCGACGAGGACATCACCGCGCCGGTCGCCAGCACGGCGACGTCGATCGAGGAGATCATCGACGAACTTCGCGACACCAAGGTCGCCGAGCGTTCCGGCCGCGCCATGGACCATGAGAGCGAGGACGCCTTCGAACGGCTCCGCGTCGAAGGGTACATGTAGGGCCTTTCGCGAAGGCTTGCCTCGCCCGCGCCGTCACCCCATGCTGACTCCCTGGCGGCGCTACTGAGCTCGCCTTGACAAACATCTCTTGTGTCTCCTGAACTTGGACGCGGTGCGATCCGCGACGATCGAATTCGATTGACCCGGCACCGAAAGTCAGTGAACAACCTCGCCTGCTCTTTGGTGTTGTACGGCTTCGACCTGCACTCGGCCATCGGCTTCGTCCTGGGCATTTGACCTGTCGCCGCCGGACACGCTTATCACATCGGACCAGTCGGACAGGTTCGATAGTCCGCCGCCAGCGATTACCGAAGGTCGCGGCGGCACCGTCCTGCCGTCGCCGCCGTCGTCATAGAGATCGGCCAAGGTCAGCCCGCTCTTTTGAAGCACGTAGTCCTCCGGTCTTGGTGCCGGCCCGCAATAGGGTAAGGGATGCGGTTGTTCCCCGTCGCGAACGATCAAGCCATTCGGCAGGAGCGTGTATCGGTGGCGCTCGATATAGTCGATGAACGAGGTCGCCGTCCCATCGGGTTTCAACCGGAGCGTTCCGGCACGGGCGCGGGTGGCTTTCCAGTCTCGCCGCCCCCATTCAGTTATGTAGGCGATCTGCACAAATTGGTCCCCTTCGCTGCCGACCTCGCAGTTAGTCGCCGCACGAATGCGGCAGCCATCGTCGCGGATGACGACGCCGTCCTCGCGGATGATGTCCATGAGCGGTTTGAAGATTCCGCCGTCCGTCAGATAAACATGGCCGGGGGTGACCAGCGTGCCGTGGAAGTCGATGACCCTTTGGTTATGATTGACATAGGTGCGGGTCACGCGCTTCGGCACCAAGCCGCCACGACCGTTGTCGTGCTCAGGATCGAAGGCCATGACCATGTCGCCGACCCTAATCCGTTCGATCGGCTTTTCCGATCCGTCCGCGAGCTTGATCGACGTCCCGGCCGCGAAGCAAAAATCGGCCGGACTAAGCCTAATTGCGTTGGGATCGTCGTCGTCCATCCCACCCGTAATAATGATCCCGGTTTCCATTTCGGCGGGATCGTATTGGGCGTAGGCCTTGTCATAGGCCAGCCGAAGTGCTGTGTCGTTGTCTAACCCGGCACTGATCAACGTATCGAATTCTAGCTTCATGATTTCTCCGAACCGACGGGCGTGAACCATCGTGACAGTTGCATCCCTGCCGATAGGCGCACCGGGCGTGTTCGTCTTAGCAATAACCTCGTCTATGATGCCTAAGGTAAATAGGTCGAGAGCTTGAATTCGTTCCCCAGGTACGCCGACACTTGCTAATGTTTCTGTGGCTCTATTTGCACGTTCGACGTGAAAAATTTCCACAAACTGCTCAACACCAATTACAGGGTTGTTTAATTCTCCGAGCAATTCCGTCACAAGACCTGCCATACTCTCAATCATTGTTTTCGGAGGATGAGTTTGTGCAATTAATACCATACCTAGTGGCTCCTTCCGTTTGATTGAATCAGTCTTTGGCTTCGAGTGATCTGCGACATTTGTCGTATGCAGAGGACAAGTAGTAGTCCTGAAAATAGCCTGGGAAATACGGGACTTGGCACATTCGGTGTCTTACTATCGATTGGCCAATACACTCGACCGAGCCGGGCCTTTCCCGCTGGCACCAGGCCGACGCAGATGATAGAAGAGAATCTCCCCGTCCCGCCGCGCTCAAAAGCCACGCCTCGGCGTCGCGTCTTGCGTTGGCGAGGATGCGAGCGTCGATCGGTTTATTTTGCGCCAGCAATTCCGCCATTGGATTTGAGGCGGCGTGGGCTCCCAACTGGTATTGCGCAAGCAGTTGAGCCAGTGGCGTCAGGGCCGCCTGGGGTGTGCCCATGATGGCGACGTTGAGCCACATTAGGCCCTGCTCGGTGTCGTGGTCGTCCTTGGCTCGGTTCAGGTATGCAGACGCAAGAGCCGTATGAAGCACCGCGTCACCGTCGGGGGCAATCTCCACCATCTTGCCGATTTGCTCGGTTGTCAGACGCTGGCCCTGTAAGGCAGGAATGATGGCGATGCGTGAACTGGCCAGAATGCGTCCGTTTGCCGCAGCCTTCTCAAGCCAGTGTCTTGCGATTTCGTTGCTATCCCCAGGGTCGGACGTTGCCAAGTAGGTTTCACCCAACAGATACATCGCGTCTGGATGGCCGGCATCTGCCGCCAGGTGCAGATATTGGAGACCAACGTCACGCGGATTTTCAATCTTCGCTAACGTGGGTAAATCGGATTGCCCCTCTTGGACAGACAGCAAGGTGCTCCCTAGCCAGTAAAGGGCTGATGGTTCACCGTCCTCGGCGGCCAATTCCAGCAGACGGATCCCTTTCTCATATTCGCCGTCCAGAATTGTCCCCTCTGCCAGTAGATAGCCCAACAGAGCCGCCGCTCGGGTGTCGCCGTCCATGACGGATGCTGACAAAAGAGATTGAGCGAGTTCGAACTCCCCTGCTTCGAGCCTGTCCACAGCTTCATCGAAGGAGGCGGCCGACCCGCGCGATAACGACGGCACAGAAATTCCCAGGAGCAGGAATGCGAATATCAGCACAAACTTGTTCAGGAGAACCATGCCTAACCAGCGACCTGGCAAGACCGCAATTGCAGTCCAGTTGTCCAAGGACTGTGTGCGTCCGTGTTTTTTCAGATTGGCCAATGCATTTTGCGCGCTGAACTCACGGCCCCGATTGGAAAACTTTCGATTAGTACAACCGACGCTATTGACGGACGGCAACGAAAGTCAACCGGTATGGTGTGCACATCCGCACATACTCCGTTCACGGAGCGCTACGGCTCCGCGTCGAAGGGTACATGTAGGGCCTTTCGCGAAGGCTTGCCTCGCCCGCGCCGTCACCCCATCCTGCAGGTTTCGCGATCGCCCGGAGAGCGGTTGGGAGTGCGCCCATGTTCGAGCTGACCGACGACCAACGGAACCTGCAGCAGGCCGCCCGCGACCTCGCCGAATCGGCAATTCGCGCGCGCGCGGCCGAGGTTGACCGCAGCGAATCCTACCCCTGGGACAATGTCGAGAAACTGACCGCGGCCGGTTTCATGGGCATGACCATCCCGGTCGAATACGGCGGCCAAGGGCGGTCCTATCTCGACACCGTCGTGGTGATCGAGGAAATGGCCAAGGTCTGCGGCGTCACCGCGCGGATCGTGGTCGAGGGCAATATGGGCGGCATCGGCGCCATCATGAAATACGGTAGCGAGAAGCAGAAGCGTCTCGCCGCCGAACTCGTCCTCGCCGGCGACAAGCCCGCCATCTGTATCACCGAGCCGGAGGCCGGCAGCGCGGCCAACGAAATGACGACGCGCGCCGACCGGCGCGGCGGCGGTTATGTCCTCAACGGCAAGAAGCACTGGATCACCGGCGGCGGCGTGTCGCGGCTCCATGTGATCTTCGCCCGGGTTTACGATGAGCACGGCGACGAGCTGGGAATCGCCGGTTTTCTCGCCGTCCGCGGCGAGGCCGAAGGCCTGCGGGTCGGCCAACGGTCCTACGCCATGGGGCTCCGCGGCATTCCCGAGACCGAGATCGTCTTCGAGGACCTCGCGGTGCCCGAGGACATGGTGCTGGTGCCGCCCGACGGCTTCGCGCGCGGCTTCGCCAATTTGATGAGTGCTTATAACGGGCAGCGTGTCGGTGCCGCCACGGTCGCGCTCGGCCTCGCCCAGGGCGCCTACGAGCTGGCGCTGGAGCGGGTCAAGACGCGGCACCAGTTCGGGCGTCCGATCGCCGAATTCCAGGGCCTGCAGTGGATGCTCGCCGACATGGCGACCGAGCTCGCGGCGGCCCGGCTGATGATCTGCAAGGCGGCGGCCGGCGCCGGCGACGGGTTTCCGGACATGGTACAGGCGGCCCAGGCCAAGATCTTCGCCTCCGAAATGGCGCAGAAGGTGACCAACGACGCGTTGCAGATGTTCGGCGCGGCCGGCTATGGCCGCGATCTGCCGCTCGAACGCATGGTCCGCGATGCCCGCATGTTCACCATCGGCGGCGGTACGGCGCAAATCCTGCGCACGGTCGTGGCCGGCGGACTCCTCGGACGCAAGCTGCCGCAAACCCGCGGCGGCGATGCCGGGCGCTGAGCGCAATCGAAATCGACCCGGGAGCCCGCCCATGCAGACCGACGCCCTTGGATTGATAGTCACCACCCGCGCGCCCGCGGCGGTCGCCGCCTACGACACCGCGCTGATGGCCTATCTCGAATACCGCCTCGCCGCCCAGGCGCACGTCAAGGCGGCGTTGGGGGCGGACCCGCAGTTCCTCATGGGCCTGTGCTTTCGCGGCTATATGCTGATGCAGCTCGGCACCGTCGAGATCGCCGACAAGGTCGCCGGCGTGGTCGCCGCGGCGAAGGCGCTCGCCGGCGATGCGACGGCCCGCGAGGCCGGGCACGTGGCGGCACTCGAGCATTGGGCGGCGGGCCGCGTCGGCGACGCCTGTCGGCTGTGGGAGGAGATCCTGATCGAGGCGCCGGGCGACCTGTTGGCCCTCCGCCTGCACCATTTCATGAGTTTCTGGCAGGGCCGTCGTGCCGCCCTACGCGATCTGCCGGCGGCCGCCGCCGGACGGCTCGACCCGGCGATGCCGGGCTATGGTTTCGTTCTCGGCATGCTGGCCTTCGGCCTCGAGGAGTGCGGCGACTACGCCGAGGCCGAACGCTACGGCCGCCACGCGGTGGAGCTGAACCGCGAGGATCTGTGGGCGGTGCACGCGGTGGCCCATGTCCTCGAAATGCAGTGCCGCCACGAGGAGGGCACGCAGTGGCTCGATCAGCCGTTCGGCACCTGGGACGACCGCAACCCGTTCAAGGATCATCTGTGGTGGCATGCCGCCCTGTTCTCCCTCGAACTCGGCGATTTCGACCGCGTGCTCGATATCTATGACCGCGAGGTCAGGGTCGATGAGACCGGCTTCTATCTCGATGTCCAGAATGCCGCCTCAATGCTGATGCGGCTGGAGCTGCTCGGCGTCGATATCGGCGGCCGCTGGGAGGCACTGGCCGACATCGCCGAGCAGCGCAAGGACGACCACGTCCTGCCCTTCACCGACGCCCATTTCATGCTCGCCTTCACCGGGGCCGGACGGATCGCCTCAGCCCGGACCTATCTCGATTCCCTGAAGCGTTTCGCCGCCGCCGGCGGTGCCGACGCCGCCGGGGTGACGGCATCGCTTACCGTGCCGCTCGCCGAAGGCTTGCTCGCCTATGGTGAGGGAGCGTGCGGCAAGGCGGTGGATCGGTTGCTGCCCATGAGGCACGAGATGGCGCCGCTCGGCGGCAGCCACGCGCAGCAGGACGTCTTCCAGCAGATCCTGATCGATGCCGCGATCCGCGACGGGCGCACGGAACTAGCCCGCAGCCTGCTCGCCGAACGCGCCGTACTACGCCCGCGCAGCCGCTGGGCTCACGATCGGTTGGCCGCGCTGGCCTAGAAAGCCACCGGACTAGGCGCCGCCGGACTCGGCCAGCGGCCGCAGGTGGCGGTTGATGTCGGCGCTGTGATGGCGGGCGACCTTGCCCGCCGGATCGAGCGCCTCGGTGAAGAAGAACTCCGGCAGTTCATCATCATCTTCGGTGAACCCGGCCTGCTTGTTGAACTCCCATTCCATGCGCAGCGCCTCGCGGCCGAGGTCCTCTAGGAACGACGTGTCGTAGGCGGTGCCGTGGGCGTCGTTGAGGGCGTTGACGATGAGCTCGCCGCTCTTCGCCGTGACCGAGCGGCCGAACAGGCACAGGCCCAAGGAATCGGCGACCGCGCAGGCGACCTGGGTCTCGTAGCTGACCTCGACCAGTTCCTCCGTTGTCTTGTCGGCGCTGCGGAAGTGGGGCAGGTTGCCGGTCGTGTGGTCGGCGCCCTGCGCCGTCACCATCATCGAAATACCGGTGACCTCGATAACCCGCGGGTCGTAGGCGCTGATGCCCTGCTTCTTGATCACCGGGACGCGCGCCACGTTGTAATGCTCGCCAACCCGGGCGGTGCCCTGGGCCAGGATGCGGCCGCGTTCGGTGCCGTGGCGAATGTCGTCGAGGGCCGCCGCCATGAAGGCGCGATCGCCGAAGGCGCCCTCGCCGGCCTCCATCAGCACACCCAACGTGGCGCCGAGCTCGATGGTGTCGATGCCGAGATCGTTGGCGATATTGTTGAGCAGTGCGACATCGTCGGGATCGTCGAGCCCGCAATTGCTGCCGAGCAGGCCGAGGGTCTCGTATTCGACCGGCGAGCACATCTCCTCGCCGTTCTCGTCGGCGTAGATGTTGCTGCATTTGATCATGCAGCCCGGCATGCAGGCATGGGTCGGCTCGCCGCCGCGCGCCAGGTTGCGCTCGCGAATATGGTCGCCGCCGAGCTCGAAGGTCTTCTCCGTGGCATCGACCACCTGGCCGGCGCTGAAGTTGCGGGTCGGCAGGCCGCCGATCTTGTTGGTGAAATCGGCCATCATCGCGGTGCCATAATCGCTGAAGGTCTGGATCGCCGGTTCTTCGCCCAGCCGCTTGCCGTATTCGCGGACCGCGCCCATCACCTTCTTGCGGTCGTTGAAGGTCGGCATCTTGTCGCGGTCGACGACGATCGCCTTGACCTTCTTGCTGCCCATCACCGCGCCGACACCGCCGCGGGCGGCGAGCCGTGTCGGACGCCCTTCGGGGTCGGTGAACGAGATACCGGCGACCAAGCCGAGGTACTCGCCGACCGGGCCGCAAATGCCGAGGCTGACCTTGTCGCCGTATTTATCGAACAATAACTTCGCCGTCTCGAAGGCGCCTTTGCCCATGTAGGGGGCGGCGTTTTCGTATGTGATGTCGCCGTCCTTGGGGATGTGGATGACGACCCAATCGTCGGCGGCGCCGTAGAGCGTGAAGCCGGAGATCTCGAGCTGGCCGAGGGCGAAGGCGAAGGTGCCGCCGGCATTGGCCTCCTTGATGCCGCCGGTGAGCGGGCTCTTGCAGCCGACGCTGAGCCGGTTGGCATTGGAAAAGTTGGTGCCGGCAAACGGCCCGGCTGAAAAGATCAGCGGGTTTTCCGGGGACAACGGATCGACGGTCGCCGCGCCGCGTTCGAGCAGGGTCTTGGCGATAAAATGGCGACCGACGCGGATGACGTCCTCGCCCTCCAATTCCTGTGTTTCGACGGACCGATCGTCGAGCTTGATGTGAAGGTATCTGCGCATATCGATTTCACCCTGAAAACGCGTTGTTCCGAAAGGTCCGGCCCTTCGCCGGCCCAAATGCATAGTCGCATGATGCCGCTATATCGCCCATTCGGGCCGATCACGCCACCCTCATGCACGGACCCATACTATCGGACGGCTGTTGTTTCCTTACAACTATGACAATCACCGGTTCGGTCAAGCGGGATTGGAGCGTTTGGCGCCGGTTGATCGGCGTATTCCCGATCGATGGCGGCGCCATGGGCGATACCGAAATGAAAGAGCGTTCGCGGGCCACGCCCTTAGCGCGGAAAGACAGGCTTGGCCGACGCCCACTCCGCCGGCGCGACGACCCGGAACACGCCGTCCTGGACCTGGTACAAGACCATCGGTTTGGCGATATTCTTGCCGCTGGCGTCGAAACGGATGCGGCCGAAGAAGGTGGCGAGATCGGTCGCCGCCAGCGCGTCCCGGACGGCGCCGCCGTCCAAGGATCCGGCGCGTTCGATCGCGTCGACCAGGGTCAGCACGGCTGCCGAGGATTCCGCGGCCTGATAAGGCGGGGCGTAACCGAACGCGCGCTCGAACGCAACGGCGTAGTCCTCGGCACCGCCGAACCAGCGGCCGGAGTAGGGCAGGCTGCGGTCCCACTGCGCGGGACAAATCACGTCCTCCGCGTCGCCGCCGAACTTGCCGATGATGTCGGCGGCGTCGCAATGGGTCACGATCAGGGCCGGTACGGCGACCCGCATCTCGGCGACCTGGCGGACGGCGATCGTCGCGCCGCGCGAATGCCCGGAAACCAGAAGGGCATCGGGCCGCAGCGCCTTGACCTTGGTCAGGATCGCGGTCATGTCGTTGACGTCCGGCGGCAGCTTGTCGTCGATGACGATTTCCATGCCGTAGCGGGCGGCATCGGTAAGGACGCCGGCACGCACATCCTGGGACGCCGGGTCGTTCTCCGTGGCGAGCGCGATGCGCACCGACGACGGCGCCCGCCCGCCGCTTTCGGCCAAATCGGCGAGCAGATCGATCGCGCTCGAAAAGTATTCCTCCGATGTCGAAAGGACCGCGAATAGGTACCTGTAGCCCTGCGTGAACAGAGAACGGGCGGAGCCGTTTCCCTCCACCATCGGTATGCTATAGGCCTCGGTGATCGGAGCGATCGCCTGGGTCAGGGCCGAGCTGTACGGGCCGAGCATGAATTTGACGCCGTCCTGTTTGATCAGCCGCTCGGCCAGGGCGGCACCGCGAACCGGCGTCGATTCGTCGTCGTAATAAGCGATCTCCAGGCGGTGGGTGCGATCTCCGACACGGACGCCGCCCAGGGCGTTGATCCGCTGGACCGCCAAATCGTAGCCAATGCCGGCATGTTTGCCGTTGGTCGAAAACTTGCCGGTCTCGGACAACACGGCGCCGACGATGAGGGGTGCGTCCTCGGCCGCCAGCGACGTCACCGAACAAATCGCGAAGGCGGCGACGAAAAAAAGGCGGACGATCACGGTGAATTCAGGTCGGCGTTCGGCGCCGCGGATTGGAACGCCGAGGCTTATACCGTCCAGGTATGGCCGGATCGCAGCATCCCGTTGAGGTCGTCATTGCTGGTCACCGATCCGCCGAGCGGCGTGTTCTGGGGGAAATTGGCCTCGTAGGGGGTCGCCGGGTCGCAATACAGCACACCGACGGCGACCGGGAAGTTGGGCGGTTCCATCGCCGCCAGCAACGCTGCCAGCCAGTGGTTGGTCTCGTCGTGGAACATGACATCCTTTTCGGTGAAGCCGTTGTCGCCGATCGTGACCACCTCGACATCGAGCGTGCCGGGGACCAGGCGCAGGCCCTTGTCGCGGTCGGCGCCGAATATCAGCGGCTTGCCGTGCTCGACATGGATCTGGGTGTCGGCCGCATGGGCGCGCTCGGTAAAGGCCGAAAACACGCCGTCGTTGTAGACGATGCAGTTCTGGAAGATCTCGACGAACGAGGCACCGTCATGGGTGTGGGCACGCTTGAGGGTCTCCGGCAAGTGCTTCTGGTCGGTATCGATGGCGCGGGCGACGAAGCGCGCGTTGGCACCGAGCGCGAACTGCGCCGCCGATACCGGGCTGTCGACCGACCCGCGGGGCGTCGACGGCGACCGCGTGCCGACTTTCGAGGTCGGCGAATATTGGCCCTTCGTCAGGCCATAGATCTGATTGTTGAACAGCAGGATCTGCATGTTCGGATTGCGCCGCAGGATGTGCAGCATGTGATTGCCGCCGATCGACAGCGCGTCGCCGTCTCCGCTGACCACCCAGATATCGAGCTCGGGATTGGCCAGCTTGGCGCCGGTCGCGATGGTCGGCGCGCGGCCATGAATGGTGTGGAAGCCATAGGTCGAGACGTAGTAGGGGAAGCGCGCGGCGCAGCCGATGCCCGAGATGAATACGGTCTTCTCGCGCGGCACCTGCAGGTCGGCCAAAGTCTTCAGCACGCCTTTCAGGATCGCGTAATCGCCGCAACCGGGGCACCAGCGGACGTCCTGGTCGGAGGCGTAATCCTTCGCCGTCAGCGTCTCGGGCAGCTTGGGCGCGCTCATCTCAGTCCTCCAGCAGGCGGCGCGCCGCCTCTTCGATTTCGGAAATGCGGAAGGGTTGCCCCGTCACCTTGTTGAGCCCGTGCGCCGGAACCAGGTATTCCGCGCGCAGCACGGTGCGTAGCTGGCCCGAATTCATTTCCGGTACCAGGACCTTGTCGTAGCTGTCGAGCAGGGTGTGCAGGTTCGGCGGCAACGGCCAGATGTGGCGCAAATGGATGTGGGCGACTTCGAGGCCGGCATCGATCAGGTTTTCGACCGCGCGGTTGATCGACCCGAAGGTCGATCCCCAGCCGACGATCGCCAGCCGGCCGCTGTCCGAGCCGAGCTCGACGTTTTGGGGTGGGATGTCACGGCCGATCAGCTCGACCTTGGCCGCGCGCACGTCGGTCATGCGCTGGTGGTTGGCCGGATCGTAGGATACGTCACCGCTGTCATAGTCGCGCTCGAGCCCGCCGATGCGATGTTCGAGGCCGGGCACGCCGGGGGGCGCCCACGGCCTAGCCAGCGTTTCCGGATGACGGATGAAAGGATGAAATCCCTCGATTTCCTTGTGGAACATGCGGTCGAAGCGTCGCAAACCGGTAACATCGGGAATGCGCCACGGCTCCGCGGCATTGGCGATATAGCCGTCGCTCAGCAGCATCACCGGCGTCATGTGCTTGGTCGACAGGCGGACCGCCTCGACGGCGACTTCGAAGCAATCGCCCGGCGACCGCGCCGCCATGACCGACATCGGGCTGTCGCCGTTGCGGCCGTAGACCGCCTGATAGAGGTCCGATTGCTCGGTCTTGGTCGGCATGCCGGTCGACGGGCCGGCGCGCTGGGAATTGATCACGACTAATGGCAGTTCGGTGGCGATCGCCAGCCCGATGGCCTCGCCCTTGAGCGCGATCCCCGGGCCGGAGCTCGACGTCACGCCGATGGAGCCGGCGAAGGAGGCGCCGATCGCCGCGCCAACGGCGGCGATCTCGTCCTCGGCTTGGAACGTCACCACCCCATGCTGGCGCAGATTGGCCAGGGTGTGCAGCACCGCCGAAGCGGGGGTGATCGGATAGGAACAGAAGACCAGCTTGAGGTCGGCGAGATGGGCACCGACGACCAGGCCCCAGGCCAGCGCCTCGGTGCCGGTCACCGCCCGGTATTCCCCCGGCTCGATCTTCGCCGGGGGTACCGTATAGGCACTTATCTCGCCCGGCATCTCCGCGGTCTCACCGAAGGCGTGTCCCGCTTTCATCGCCGCAATGTTGGCGTCGGCGAGCTCGGGCCGCGCGGCAAATTTCTGTCTCAGCCAATCGGCGCTCGGCCGTATATCGCGGTCATAGAGCCAATAGACCAGCCCCAACGCCCACATGTTCTTGCAGCGCAACGCCTCCTTATTACTGAGGCCATAGGGTTTGACCGCGCCCAAGGTCTGGGCCGACATGTCGATCGGCATGATGCGGAATTTGGCGAGGCTTGAATCCTCGAGCGGGTTGTCGTCGAAGGTCGCCTTCTGCAGGTTGCGCTTGGTAAACGCGCCGGTGTCGACGAAGATCAGCCCGCCGGTGCACATGTCGTCGAGATTGACCTTCAGCGCCGCCGGGTTCATCGCCACCAGGACGTCTGGCGCATCGCCCGAGGTGCGAATCTCGCGGGCGCCGAAATTGACCTGGAATGCCGAAACGCCATAGGTCGTCCCGGCGGGCGCACGGATCTCGGCCGGGAAGTCGGGGAATGTCGCCAGGTCGTTGCCGGCGAGCGCCGTCGCCAAGGTAAATTGCGAGCCGGTCAGCTGCATGCCGTCGCCGGAATCGCCGGCAAAGCGGACGGTTACGCTTTCGAGTTCCTCGCGGGGTGCCTGCGGCCGCGGTACCGCCGGGGCAACGTTCATCGGTTCCAACCCTCGTCCCGCGGGTCCCTTCGCCCGCGACCATTCATCACGCGGTGTGCGACTCGATGGGATGCGACTCGCTGTGTAACAGAATCGACTTAATACCGCATGAATCCCGGATCAAGGATTATCTCGATCCGGCGCCGACGATCTCAGGCATATGAGACGTCAGCGCCGTCGCCGTTCTCGGTTTACCGGAATCTCCATGCGCCTGTCAGCAGTGCATACCTTCGAAGAAGCAACCCAGTCATATGGCGACGCCGGGTGCGGGTCAACCCCGGGCCAACGACGCGCACCTCTCGGCCATCAGCGGTAAAGCGGGTTGGGGTTGTCAAAACGGCAGCCCGCCTCCCAAGCCGAGCGCTGGTTGCCGTGGGCCGGAATGCCCCCGGCGTCGGTGATCATCCGGGCCATGTGCAGCAGGTTCCAGGTCATGAACGTGGTGTTGCGGTTGGTGAACTCGTTCTCCGGCCCGCCGGAATCCGGGTCGAGATAGGACGGGCCGGGACCGGCCTCGCCGAGCCAGGCAGCATCCGCCTGCGGCGGGATGACGTAGCCCAGATGCTGCAGCGAGTAGAGAATGTTCATAGCGCAGTGTTTGGCGCCGTCTTCGTTGCCGGTGATGAGGCAGCCGCCAACCCGGCCGTAATAGGCGTACTGGCCGCGGTCGTTGAGGTCGCTCGAGGTCGAATAGAGGCGTTCGATCACCTTGGTGCAGACCGAGGATTTCTCGCCCAGCCAAATTGGCGAGGTAATGACAAGGATATGAGCGGCTTTGACTTTTTCGTAAATCCGCGGCCAGTCGTCCTTGTCCCAACCATGCTCCGTCATGTCGCCGTAGACACCATAGGCGATGTCGTGGTCGACCGGGCGCAACTCGTCGACCTGCACGCCGTTTTTCTCCATGATGGCCTTCGACATGCGCACCAGGCCGTCGGTATGCGACATTTCGGGCGACTTCTTGAGCGTGCAGTTGAGGAACAACGCCTTGAGGTCCGAAAAGTCCCATTTGCTTTCGGCGCACCATTTCTCCTGCTGTTCATTGAGCATGATCGGCCCTGCCTTTCGTCGATTCAATTCGGTTCCGGGAATTACGGCCGGCCTTCACCCACCTGGCTCGAAGATGGCCGGCGGGCGCGGGCCGTCGCCGTGTCCTAATCGAGCGCCGACAGCATGTCCTCGATCGTCGTGAATTTGCGCCGCGGTGCGCCGCTGGTCGCGGCGGCGACCTCCGCCGCCTCGATCGTCTTCCACGCCTCGAAGGTCACCCACTTGACCCCACGCCCCCGCAGCAGGTCTTCGAGCGCGGCATGGCCCGGCCGGTCGCCGTCGGCGAAATCTTCGAAAATGAGATCGGCTGCGATCTTGCCGTCCGGCCGGTTGGTCGCGATGACACCGGTCGGCCCCCGCTTGACCCATCCGACGACATAGAGCCCACGTTCGACGCGGCCGTCGTCGCTGTCGATCAGGCCGCGCTCGTGATTGAATTCGACGCCTTCGATCGCCATCGACCGGTAGCCGATCGCCGGTACGACGAGGCCGCATTCGATATCGAAGAACTCGCCGGTACCCATGGCGCGGCCATCGACGACCTTGGTCCGTTCGAGCCTCAGGCCGGTGACCCGGTCGTCGCCGAGCACCGCCACCGGCGCCGCGTAGAACATGAAATGGACCCGCCGCTCGTGTTCGCGGTCATGCAACTCGGTGAAACCGCGCAGGGTTTCCAGGTTCTTGGCCTTCAGCCGCAAATCGCGGTCGGACATCTCGACGTCGATCGAATCCGGCAGGTGGTCGGCATCGACGACCGGAATGCAGCCCGGCAGATCGCCCATTTCGCGAAGCTCGACGTTGGTGAACTTGGCTTCGACGGGCCCGCGGCGCCCGATCATATAGACATCCGTGATCGGCGCCTCGGCAATCGCGGCGATGGCGTGGTGGGCGATATCGGTCGTGGCCAGGACGTCGTTCGGCTTGGTCAGCACGCGCGCCACGTCGATCGCCACATTGCCGTTGCCGATGACGGCGACCGCCTGATGATCGAGAGGCGGGTCGAGATCGGTGAAGTCGGGATGGCCGTTGTACCAGCCGACGAAAGCCGCCGATCCGATGACCCCGGGCAAATCGCTGCCGGGGATGGTCAGCAAATTGTCGTGGGGAGCACCGACGGCGAGGATGACGGCATCGTAGATGACACGCAGTTCGTCCAGGCCCAAATCGTCGCCAACGCAAACATTGCCGTAATAGCGCACGTTGTCGCGCATCGCCGTCTTCTCGAAATTGCGCGACACGTTTTTGGTCGTCTGATGGTCGGGCGCGACCCCGCCGCGGATCAGGCCATAGGGCGTCGGCAGCCGTTCGATGATATCGACCTCGATGTCGTCGCGGCCGCGCACCAGAGCGTCGGCGGCGTAAAATCCGCTCGGCCCCGATCCAACGATGGCGACTCTCAGGGTCATGGTCCCGGTGGCTTTCACAAATGACGACTGCGATCCCTCTAATAAACGAGCCGACCGGTTCCGACAAGGCGACGGCCGTGATCCGGCGCCCGCCTGCTATCGAATTCTGCTGCCCGGCCTGGCGGCGGCGATCGTTCGCCCCTTGCGGGCTTCGCGGTAGAAAACGAACAATCCACTGCCGATGATCAGGGAGATGCCGACGAACGCCCAGCCGTCGGGCAGGTCGCCCCAGATCATGAACCCCCAGAATATTGCCATCGGCAGCGCCACGTACTCGAACGGCGCGATGACGTTGGCCTCGGCGATCCGGTAGGCCTGAGACAGCATGTAGGCGCCGATGGCGATCAAGAGGCCGTTCAGCGACAGCAACAGGAAGTGGCCGGTGTCGGGCCATGACCAGGCGCGCAACAGGAATTCGACGCTTGCGTGCCCGCCGCTCGCGTAGCGGCCGTCGCCGACGACGAGGCCGATGGCGATGCTCGCGGTGAAGAAGCAGATCTGAATGTAGAAGGACAAGGTCGAGGCGCGATCGGTGACACCGAGGCGGCGTGTTGTCATCTGCATCGCGGCGTAGGCAAGGGCGGCGGCCACCGGCAGCAGGGTGGCGAATTCGAACACGTCATCGGCGGGGCGCACGATGATGATGACACCGACCAAGCCCGTGACGACGGCCAGCCATCGCTTGATGCCGACATGCTCGCCGAGGATCGGAACCGACAACGCGGTGATGAACAGGGGGGCGACGAAGAATATCGCCACCGCTTCGGCCAGTGGTATCGCCGCCAGGCCAAGAAAAAAGGTCAGGTTGGCGATAACCAGCAAGAACCCGCGCAGCAGATGCAGGCCCAGGCGTCGCGTCTTGAGCACATGGATGCCGCCTTCGAAATAGGCGAAGACGACGGTCAGGCCGATGGCGATGGTTGCCCGCCACAAGACGATTTCGTGCAGTGGAAAGCTGGGGCTCAGAAACTTGATGATCGAATCCTGCAGCGACAAAACGATGGTCGCCACGAGAACGCACAATATACCCTGGACCGGGGCCTTCGATTGGACGGCGACGGTCATATCGCGTCGGCACCTCTCCGGTGGCGGATGGTCCATGCGCGGACGCCGCCCATGCCTCTCTTCAATCGGATATCGCGACCGCGGTCAATGGCGCGGTGAGGGTGTCACCTATGCGCTCCAGTCGCGGCTTATGGTAAAATGGTGACCGCGGACGGTTCGAGTTCGCGCGGTCACACCATGAGATAGGCCGCGCGCACCTCTTCGTCGGCGGCGAGCTCCGCCATCGTGCCCTGATAGCGAATGTGGCCCGATTCGATGATCACCGCGCGATCGGCGACGAGGCCGGCGAAATGCAGGTTCTGTTCGGACAGCAGCACGGTCATGCCCTCCGATTTGAGCTCGCGCACCGTGCTCGCCATTTGCTCGATGATCACCGGCGCCAGCCCTTCCGACGGCTCGTCGAGCAGGATCGCCCGCGGGTTTCCCATCAGCGTGCGCGCGATGGTCAGCATCTGCTGTTCGCCGCCGGACATCGCCCGCGCCGACCGCCCACGCATTTCGGCGAGGTTGGGGAACAGGTCGAAGAGCTGCTCGACGGTCCAGGCCGGCGCGTCGGCGCGCGGCGGCTGGCGCGCCACTTCGAGGTTTTCGTCGACCGTGAGGTCGGTGAAAATGCGCCGTTCCTCGGGCACGTAACCGAGGCCGAGCCGGCTGATCTCGAACGACCGCCGGCCGCTTATTCGCGTGCCGTCGAAATGGATCTCGCCGCGCGCGGGCCTAACCAATCCCATGATGCTCTTGAGCGTCGTCGTCTTGCCGGCGCCATTGCGGCCGAGCAGCGCGACGACCTCGCCGGCGGCGACGTCCAGGGAAACATCGACCAATATCTGGGCGCGGCCGTAGAAGGTGTCGATTCCAGCGACGCTAAGCATTGCCGAATTCCGCGGCGGCGCCGAACATGCTGCCGGCGCCGAGATAGATCTCCTGCACCATCGGATTCTCGCGCACCGCCTCGGGCGTGCCCTCGGCGATCACCTCGCCGCGGTTGAGGACGATGATCCGATCGGCATTGGCGAACACGACGTCCATGTCGTGTTCGGTGAACAGCACGCTGATGTCGCGCTGATTGACGATTTGCGCGGTCAGCTGCATCAATGCGATGCGCTCCTTCGGCGCCATACCGGCGGTCGGTTCGTCCATCAGCAGCAACCGCGGATCGTGGGCCAATGCCACCGCCAACTCGACCCGCTTGAGGTCGCCATAGGCCAACACGCCGCACTGCCGAGCGGCCTGGTCCGCCATGCCGACCGCGTCGAGAAGGGCCAATGCCTCGTCGCGGTACATCCGTGTCGCCAGCGGCCACAAGGCACGAATCCGCCGGTGGTGGGACAGCAATGCCACTTGCACGTTTTCGGCCACCGTCATCGAGCCGAAAGTAGCGGTGATCTGAAAGGTGCGGCCGATCCCGAGGCGCCAGATCTCGCGCGGCGCCAGGCCGACGAGCTCGTGTTCGTCGAAGCGGACCGAACCGGTGTCGGGATGGAGTTGGCCGTTGACGCAGTTGAAGCATGTCGTCTTGCCGGCGCCGTTGGGGCCGATCATGGCCAGGAGTTCGCCGGCACCGAGGGTGAACCCGATGCCGTTGAGCGCCTTGACGCCGCCGAAGGATTTGTGCAGGTCGCTGACAGCGAGCTCGGTCATGGCGCCCGCTCGCGTCCTGTCAGCCGGGCGAACAAGGCGCCGGTCGAACCGACGATGCCCTTGGGCATGGCGACGCAGATGGCGATGATGATGATGCCGAATATGGCACGCCAGAACTCGAACGTCGCCAGCCGGTCCTCCAGGACGACAAATGTGAGGGCGCCGACCAGGGGTCCGATGAGGGTCTGCACGCCGCCGATCAGGACCATCATGAGGGCGTCGATCGAGCGCGGAATATCGACCGTGGTCGGGTCGACGATCCCTTTGGAAAACGCATAGAGTCCGCCCGCCAGGCCGGCGAAAACACCGGCGATGACGAAGGCGAGCCATTTCTGGCCGCGGAAGTTGATGCCGATCGATTCCACTCGGAGCGGCGAATCGCGGCCGGCGCGGACCGAGTAGCCGAAGGGCGAGAACAGCATCCGCCACAGCGCCAACACGCCGCCGGTAGAGATGATCAGGGTCAAATAATAGAAAGTCATGCGACCGCTCGCCCAACCCGCCGGCCACACCCCGACCATGCCGTCTTCGCCGCCGGTGATCTCGCTCGATTGAAAGATGATCGACCACACGATCTGGGCGAAGGCGAGGCTGAGCATCGCCATATAGACCCCGGACAGGCGGACGCAGAACCAGCCGAAGATAAGCGCGCCCAGGCCGGCGACCGCGGGCGCGAGGAAGACCGCCAGCTCCATCGGCGTCGAGCCGTAGATCAGGAACACCGCCGCGCCATAGGCGCCGAGCCCGAAATAGGCGGCGTGGCCGAACGAGACCATGCCGCCATTGCCCATGATGAAGTGAAGGCTGGCGGCGAACAGCGCGAAGATGAAGACCTCCGTCATCAGCACCAGGTAGAAGGGCTGCACGATGGCCGGCAGCGCCAGCAACAGAACGAAAACGCCGGCCAGCAACCACCGCGTCAGCCGGCCCGGCAGCCGGCCCAGCGTCTCGTCATCGTATTGTTCGCCGCCGGCCTCGCTCTCCGGTTTGCCGAGCAGGCCCCAGGGCCGGATGACGAGCACCGCGACCATGACGAGGAACATCAGAACCAGGGTGATCTTGGGAAAGACCAGGATGCCGAAGGCGTTGAGCTCGCTGATGATGACGGCGGCGAGAAAGGCACCGAGGATGCTTCCCATGCCACCGACCACGACGACGACGAAAACGGTCGCGATGATCGCCAAATCCATGTGGTGGCTGACCGATGATCGCGGCAGTTGCAATGCGCCGCCAAGGCCGGCGAGCACCGAGCCGAGGAAGAAGACGGCGGTGAACAGCATGACCTGGTTGATGCCGAGCGCTCCCAGCATCTCCCGGTCCTCGGTGGCGGCGCGGACCAGGGCGCCCCAGCGGGTGCGGTGGAAGAGGAGCCACAGGGCGCCGAGGACGACGAAGCCGAGGACGATCATGACGAGGTCGTATTCGGGCAACTTGGTGCCGAAGATGTCGACCGCGCCATCGAAGCCCGGCGCCCGCGGGCCGAGCTTGTCCTCGGGTCCCCAAATGAAGAGCGCGACATCCTTGACCAGCAGCACGACACCGAAGGTGGCGACCAGCTGGAAAAGCTCCGGCGACTGATAGATTCGGCGCAGAATCGTCACTTCCATGACGACGCCGACGACGCCGACGATCAGGGCCGACACGATCACGCCGCCCCAAAACCCGAGCGGTCCGGAGGGCAGGGTAGTGACCAGCGAATAGGCGATGAAGGCGCCCAGCATGTAGAACGAGCCGTGGGCGAAATTCACCACCCGTGTGACGCCGAAAATGATCGACAGCCCCGAGGCGACCAGGAACAAGGAAGAGGCGCTCGCCAGACCGGTCAGGAACTGGACAAGGTAAAAGCTCACCGGTCCCCCAATGCAAAGCCGTGCAGGAAAAACGGCGTGGCGCTATCGGTGGGCGCCACGCCGCCAGTCGGAGTGCGCTAGTTCGAGCCCCTCATCTCCGCGATTTCGTCGTCGCTGGGGAAGTAGGCCGGCCCGCTCTCGTAGCTCCAGTCGACCATCATCGGCCGTCCGTCCTTGACCGCGGTGCGGCCGACCCAGGTGCCCATCGTCGACTGGTGGTCGTTGGCCCGGAAGGTGATCGGCCCGACGATCGAATCGAAGGTCAGACCTTCCATGGCGTCGATAACCGCCTCCTGTTCGACAACGCCGGCGGCTTCGATCGCCGCCTTGACCGCATACATCGAGACATAGCCGACGAGGCTCCCCATCCGCGGCGTCTCATTGTACTTGGCCTGATAATCTTCGATGAATTTCTTGTGCTCGGGATCGGTGATCGCATACCAGGGATAGCCGGTGACGATCCAGTTCTTGGGCGCTTCTTCGCCCATCGGGTCGATATATTCCGGCTCACCGGTCAACAGCCCGACGACGGTGAGGTCGTCGGTCAACAGGCCGCGCAGTTCGGCTTCGCGGACGAAGGCCGCCAGGTCGCGGCTGAACAGCGCGCTATAGATACCGTCGGGCTTGGCCTGGGCCAAGGCCTGAACGGTGGCGCCGGGATCGATCTTGAACAGCGCCGGCCATTGTTCCTCGACGAATTCGACGTCCGGCCGCTTCTCCATCATGACCTTCTTGAAGGCGGCAACCGCGTCCTGGCCGAACTTGTAGTTCGGCGCCACGATTGCCCAGCGCTTGGCCGGCAGCTTCGCCGCCTCTTCGGCCAGCATCGCCGACTGGATATAGGTGCTCGGCCGTAGCCGGAAGGTATAGCGATGACCCTGCTTCCACACGATGTCATCGCTCATCGGCTCGGTCGCGAGGAACAATTTCTCCTTCTGTTTCGAATAGTTGGTGACGGCGACGCCGATGTGGGAAAAGAAGGTCCCAACCAGTATGTCGACCCCCTCCTTGGTCACCAATTCCTCGGCGATCTTGACCGCGTTGCCGGGCTTGCCGCCGTCATCGCGGGCGATCACCTCCAGCGGACGGCCGAGTACGCCGCCGCTCGCATTGATCTCCTCGACCGCCATTTCCCAGCCCTTCTTGTAGGGCTGCGTGAAATCGGCGAGGGCGGTGTAGCTGTTGATTTCGCCGATCTTGATCGGATCGGCGGCCTGGCTCTTGGCGCCAAGAGCACCCACTGCCGCAACCAGCGCGACCGCCCCGACCATTGCTGTAAACTTGCGCATTCCTCAGTCCTCCCTGCCTGTGATGGCTCGGCATTTTCTGTGCCCGGCGGATGATAGCACCACCGGCGCATGGGCGAAAACCCAACATTGATTGATTAATCAATTAACGTCGATAACAATAGCGGCGAAGGACCGCCCGCGGGCCCACCCGTCGACCGGAGTGGCGTCGCGTCGGGACGGCCCAGCGACAGAGGTGCAGGGAGGATGACAGGATGCAAGTATCCCCGGAGATCATGTTCGACCCCGCGACCTATGCCAAATCGCGGCTGCCGGTCACCGAGGCGGAAACGCTGCCGGCGTGGTGTTACACGTCGGAGGATTATCATCGTGCCGAAATTAAAAACCTGTTCATGAAGGTGTGGAATTTCTTCGGCCGAGTCGACCGTATTCCGGAACCAGGCGACTTCTTCACGGTGACCTTTGTCGGCGTGCCGATCATAATCGTGCGCGGCAAGGATGGCCGGGTGCGTGCGCTTGCCAATACGTGCCGGCACCGCGGCGCGATGGTGATGAGCGGCGAGGGCAATTGCCGTTCGTTCGTCTGCCCCTATCACGGCTGGTCCTACGACCTCGACGGGCGGCTCAAGGGGGCCGGCGGCATGGACCAAACCGAAGACTTCCGGCTCGAGGACAACGGGCTCATCGAATTGCGCCTCGAAACCTGGGGCGGCTTCATCTTCGTCAACTTCGACCACGACGCCGGGCCGCTGCTCGACTATCTCGGCGATTTTCCGGAGACCATGGCGTCCTACGGTTGCGAAAACCTGGTCTGCACCCGGCGCAAGATCCATGAGGTCGACTGCAACTGGAAGATCCACATCGAGAACGCGATGGAGGATTATCACATCCCCATGGTCCACAAGGCCTCGATCAGCGCCAAGAAGATCGAACACTGGAACGAGCCGGCCAAGGGCAATTGGTTCAATATGCGAGAACGCCACGACCGGACGACCCGGGCGTTGCTCGAAGAGGACCGCGCCCACGAATTGCCGCATATCAAGTCGCTCGAAGGGCATGCCGCGGAGGGAACCAATTTCGTCTGCCTCAATCCGTCGACGATGCTCGGCATGACGCTCGACCTCGTGTTCAAGAACATCGAGCGCTTCGTCGCCGGCAAGCCGCTCTTGAACCGCGTCGATCCGAAGCTCGAATATTAGGGCGCATGTTCGAGAACGGCGCCAGCATGGCGTATCGGGCCTCTGCGTCGGCAGGTGAACCGGACGCGACATCCACCCCCACGATATGTCGAGGACTAGCCGCGAACGAATAGGCTAAGCCGATTTGTTGGATGTCGGCAGGTCGCGCCAGGCCCAGGCGAGCGATGCGATCGAAATTGCGGCGCATATCATCAAGACGTAAGCGGGTGAGAGATCGCCCGCGCCGCGGTGTACCAAATAGCTCGCAACCAAAGGCGCGGTTCCGCCCAGAATGGCGAAGGCGACATTGTAAGAGACCGAGAAGCCGCTCATGCGCACGGCGGGCGGGAACAGAAGCGCCATGGTCGTTGCGAACAGCCCGCCATAGGGTGCCAGGATCAGTACGAAGCCGAACTGGCCAAGAAACGCCAGCACCGGATTGCCATGGTCGACAAGCCAAAACAGCGGCCACGCAAGGACCAGCCCCGCGATCGCCGTCGACAGCAGCACCCGCCCGAACCCGAAGCGATCTCCGAGCAGGCCGCCGGCCACTGAGAGCGCCGCATAGATGACCATATTGATAGAGTTGATGTCGAAGGCATCGGCCGCGGGGTCGCCGACAACACTGGTCAAATAGGTCGTCAGATAAACGAAGATCAGATAGAAGCCGCCGGCGAAAAAAGCGGCAATTCCAATTGCTTGAATCATCTGCCGGCCATGCTTGGTCACCGCTTGGCGTAGCGGTCCTGTGTACCAGGGGGCGCCGGTATCTTTCGGTTGATAGCCCTCCGACAGGCCATGGCGCCGGATCACATAGCCACATACGGCGATGACGGAGCCGCAGAGGAACGGAATTCTCCAGCCTCAATCTGCGACCGCCGGCGGGCTGAGCAGGCCGGTGACCAATGATCCGGCCGCCGAACCAAGCAGGAACCCAATGCCGACGCCGAGATAGGATCAACTGCCGGCCAGGCCGCGACGGCCGCTCGGCGCGCCTTCGACCATGAACGTGATCGAACCGGTCATCTCTCCGCCGACCGAAAGCCCTTGCAAGAGCCGCAGGATAATCAGGATGGCCGGGGCCCAGAAGCCGATAGCTTCGTAGGTCGGCATCAGCCCAATGAGGGTGGTTGGGCCAGCCATCGCAAGAACGGAAACGATCAGTACGCGGCGCCGGCCCACGCGGTCGCCGAGGTTTCCGAACAGGATCGAGCCACCGGGGCGCGCGAGGAAACCAATCGCAAAAACACCGAAAGCGGAGATTACCGAGACCGCCGGATCCTCGTTGGGAAAGAACTGGCGGCCGATAATGGCGGCGAAATAGCCATAGATGGCAAAGTCGTACCATTCCAGCGCGTTGCCGATCATGCTGGCCACACGGGCGCGGCCGCTTATCGTCGTTACGCTCGAGGCCTCCATGCCACTACTCCCACCGTCCGGTGTCGGCCGGGCATTCGCTCCGAATCCGCAGCTAATCGCATGTTAGCATGCGTATCCATTCACAGTACAACCGAGCGACCGTCCGCGCCCGGTGATCCCGCGCCGACGCATCGTGGTAGGCATCAAGGACGCTTCATACAGGCGCTGGCCCGATCTGCCAATCGCGGCCGCGGTCATATTGCCCGGCATGGTGCCGGCTATCTCCAGGATCATCTTGCGCCGCAGGGCGGTGGCGAAGTCGGCCCGATCCTCGGCCGCGATGACGAACGCGCCCGGTCCGGCGATCACTTCGGCCTCGTAATTCTCGACCAGATAGGGCCGCCCCGAAGCCCCGACGGGCCCGCCCTCGAGGATCGCCAGCGCGTTGATGGTAATGCCGGCGGCGGCGGCCAGCTCGCGCGCGACGAGCGCCGGGACGACGCTGCGGTTGTCCGGGTTGTCGCCGGAGACGTCGATGACGGCGCGAAACGCCTCGCACGGGCAGTGTTCGATCAGCGCCGCACCGTGGACGATCGCATCGCCGATCGCGTTGTAGCTCTGCAGCGAACGGCCGGCGCCGCGCACCGCGGCGGCGAACATCTCGGCGGATGGCCGGTCCTCGACGATATGCCAGCCGACCACGGTCTCGGCCATCGCCGGCCCGCCCCATTCGACATAGGCGATGGCCAGGCGCTGGAACGGTCCGCTGACGATCGCCGACAGCACCAGCGGATCGGTGATGGCACCGGCGATGCCGTCCTTCTGTAGATCGAATTCGGCGGCATCGATGCTGCCCGAGGCGTCAACCGCGAGCACCAAAGCGACATCGACCGGGACCGGCGATTGGGCGCGCGCCGGCCCGGCGAGCGCGACCACGGCGATTGCGGCGGCCAACGGGCGAACGAGCGCGACCATGGCAGGCGTCCCCGGCGGGTAAGGGAGCCACTATACAAGGCGGGCCGACGGCGGCCTACCGCCCACCGGGTGGACGCGCGCGCCGGGTCAGGCGGAGCGGAGATGATCCGTTTTATCGGATTTGACGCGGTCGCCGGCGTACCAATTGAGCTGTCGTTCGACCCGCGCCGCGCCGCCGACGGTTTTCAGCGCCTCCAGCGGCGTTTCGCCCTGGAGCAAGGCGTTGGGCGCCTTGAGCCAAGTCTCGGCGCGTTCGACGTCGCGAAAGACGTGAACCGCGCGGACAATCAGCCGGGCATTTTCTTTGACGAGCATGGGCGTTCCTCCGTGTTGATGGATGCAGCCACGATACCCACCCATCGCGACGTCAACTTGTCGGTTCCGTTGAATCTCCGTGACTTTTTTCCGAACCAACCGCAGACGTTGCGAATGCGGTGCCGGCCCGTCTCGAATATGCCGCGGTCTGGTCGCCGGGCGGCCGAGCCGCCGTTGTCTCCGCGCACTTAAGAGTCGGGGGTCTCGTAGCGCCTGAAAATTTCCGACAGTTGGGCGTCGGGGATGGCATCGGCGGCGAATGTGAACGTGCCCGCTTCGGCCATTTCCCGGGCTGCGTCGCGAACCACGGCCATCGCCGCGCGGGCCAGCGACCCGCCGATGCTGATGCGTTTGACGCCGAGATCCTCGAGCTCGCGAGCCGACAGGGCGACGCCGGCGAGGCCCATGACCACATTGACCGGCCCGTCGACCTCGCGAACCAGGGCGGCGATGGTGTCCTTGTCCTTGGTCCCCGGCGCGTAGAGGCAATCCGCTCCGGCCTCGCGATAGAGGTTGAGGCGGCGGACCGATTCGGCGAAGGGGTCGGGGTGGCTAACGAGATAGCATTCGGCGCGCGCGGTCAGCGTGTAAGGAATGCCCGTGTCGTCCGCGGCCGCCCGCGCGGCGCGGATGCGATCGGCCGCGTGCTCGGCGTCGTAGAGCGGTGACGCCGGGTCACCGGTATGGTCCTCGATGCCGCCGCCGACCATGCCGTGGGCGACCGATTGACGGATCGTCTCGGCGACCGCTTCCGGCGAGTCGCCGTAGCCCGCCTCGAGGTCGCCGTTGACCGGCACATCGACGGCGGCGGCGATGTGGCCGAACGCCTCCAACATCTCCTCACCCGGCACGCGGTATTCGTACTCGGGGACACCGCGGCCGTAGGTGACACCGGCGCTGGTCGTCCCCAGCGCCTCGAATCCGCCCGCCGCGAGGATGCGCGCGCTGCCCGCGTTCCAGGCGTTGGGCATGATAAAGGCGCCGTCGCCGTGATGGAGGTCATGAAACCGTCTTGCCTTGGCCTGCAGGTCGTCGTCCACGGCTTGCTCCATTAACGTTGTTTGGCAATGCGCCCATCGATGGTTAAGAGCGATAGAACAAAAATAGAACAAACAGCCGCCGTGTGCAACACGCGCCGCCTGGTCGATTGGTGGTAAAGTGGATGAAGCGCAATTGAGGTTGCGGTCGAATCGATGCGGACGCTCACGTTCTTGGTTGCCATGGCGACGGCCCTAACCGTTCCGCTGGCGGGCGCCGGCGCGTTCGAGGCCGGCGATGTGATGCGGCTTCGTTCGACCGGAAACTGTTCGGAATGCCGGCTCGCCGGGGCCGAACTCGCGGGTATCGAATTGGAACGGGTCAATCCCGATCAGGCCAATCTGAAGGGCGCCTTTCTCTACCGGGCCGATCTGAGCCGGGCCGACCTGTCGCGAGCCGAATTGCCGGAGGCTATCCTGCTTGGCGCCGACCTCTACAAGGCCGATCTCAGGCAGGCCAATTTGCGCGGCGCCGATCTTCGCGGCGCCAATCTCATCGCCACCGACCTACGTGGCGCGGACCTTTCCGGGGCTACCCTGTACCAGTATCAAATCGACCTCGCCTGTGGCGACGCCGCGACCCGACTACCGGAAGGGCGCCAAGTTCCCGAGTGCTGACCTAGTTGCCCTTCCTCGACTTGAAAGGCCAATGAGCCGATCTAGTTAACCGTGACAATCGTCGCGAGCGTGGATCCCAGGGGGGTTTGGTCTCCACGGCCGAGCCGGCGTTGATTTTGGCGCCGGGCTGTGCTTGCTACGTCGAGCCGACGGCGTATGCCGCGTATGCGCCGCCGAACCTAAGCTTGTAGAGGGTCAGCACCGACGATGCCAATCAAGATCCCGGATGACTTGCCGGCGCGCCGCGTGCTTGAGGGAGAGGGCGTCGAGATCATCGACAGCCACCAAGCGCTGCGGCAGGACATCCGACCGCTGCGGATCCTTTTGCTCAATCTGATGCCGAAGAAGGTCCAGACAGAAATCCAGTTGGCGCGATTGCTGTCGCATACGCCGCTGCAGGTCGATTTGACGCTGCTGACGACGTCGACCTATACGCCGAGCAACATCAGCCCAAGCCATCTGAAGACGTTTTACAAGACTCACCGGGAAGTCATGGATGAGAAGTTCGACGGCCTGGTGATTACCGGCGCGCCGGTCGAGCGCATGGCGTTCGAGGATGTCGATTATTGGGCCGAGCTACGCGGTATTTTCGAGTGGTCGCGGCGCAACGTGACCCGCAGCCTGAACATCTGCTGGGGTGCCCAGGCCGCGCTCTACCACGAATTCGGTATCCCCAAATTCGAGCTGCCGCAGAAGGCCTTCGGCGTGTTCGAGCAGGACGTGGTCGCGCAGGGAAGGCGGACGCTGTTGGGTTTTCCCGAGCGGTTTCCGATGCCCGTGTCGCGCCACACGGAAACCCGACGCGCCGATGTCGAAGCCCACGCCAAGCTCGCCATCCTCATCGAATCCGCCGATTCCGGCGTCGCCGTCATCGAGCACAACGAACGCGGCGACCTCTACGTTTTCAATCATTTCGAATACGATTTGGACACGCTGCGCCAGGAATACCAACGCGACGTCGAGGCGGGGATGGATATCCAGCTTCCGGCCAATTACTTCCCCAACGACGACCCGGCGGCCGAACCGAGAAACATATGGCGACCTTACGGTTATCTCATATTCGGCAATTGGATCAGCGCTTTGTATCAGGACACCCCGTTCGACATCGAGGCCATCGGCGCCGGCGGCTGAATGCGGGCCGCCGAATCGACGCCGTGCATTCGCGGTGATCTTTTCCGGAACCGGCGTCGAATCATGAACTTTTGCGCGACGCGCCGACGCATCCTCTTGTATACTTCGTCGATCGGGGAAAGCAGGTAAGGGAGCCGGCCTTGTCTATCCGGAAAGGGATGTTTGTAGCCATCTGCGCCGCCGCGGGCGCCGGATTGGCGAGTGGTGTCGCGTTGGCCTGTACGCCGACCAACGACGGGGGTGCCGAGTGCATATCCGCCGGGGGCGGGCGAGTCGTCGCGATCGAAGACAACGTCGTGCGCGAGCTCTCGTTTTCCAATATTTGCGAGACCGACCTGATCGTGACTTACGAATGGGCCGGCGACTTCATCAGCAGAAAGTCCGTGCCGGCGGGCGGGAGCGCCAAGATCCGCTGCAATGGAGCGGTCTGTACCGGCGAAATCACCTGGGGCGCGGTTTGCGAGGGCGAAACCGGCGCGGGCAAGATCGCCGCATTATCGGTAACCGGTCCGGCGGTGGCGCTCGAGCAGTTGGATGCCGAGGAGGAAACGGAGTCGGCCCAGCAGGCGGCGGCGCCCGAGACGCCGGCAAGCCAGGAACAACCGGCCGCGGCGCCGGCGCCTGAAGTCTCTGAACCGGCACCCGAAGTCGCCGAGGCGGCGCCCGAAGTCGCTGATCCGGCGCCCGAAGTCGCTGATCCGGCGCCCGAAGTCGCCGAGGCGGCGCCCGAAGCTGCGGCACCGCCGGAGCCGACGGCCAGCCCGCCCGAGGCATTGCCCGCGGTTGCCGAGGCGGCCGATGAAGCGCCATGGGAGGAGGGCTCGACGGAGGCCGCCGACAGCGCCGAAACGACCGCGGAAGCCGCCGCCGAGAAGCCACCGGTAGTCGCCGAGGCGCCCCCGCAGCCGGCCATTACCCCCACTCTGAGGCCGTCGGCAGAAGAAAGAATCGTATTCGAGCAAGAGCTCGCGGCCGAGCCGACGGCGGAAGCGATCTCGCCCCCGGCGCCGGTCGAAGAAGTGCAGGTGGCCGCGGTTCCGAAGCCAGCGGTTCCGAAGACGGTAGAATTGGACATTCCGACGCAGAAGATCCAACGGTCGCCGGTCAAGGACGGCGCGACACCGACAGGGATCAGCGAGCCGGAGCTCGACAAGCTACTGATCGGACGATGGCGGGCCAACGGCAAGGCGGACCTCGAATGCGAGGTCCAGTCGACGTCGGGAACGATATCCATCAAAGAGCGGCAGGCGCCTTTCTTCTATGTCGGCAACGCGGTCGTCGAGACCGAGGTCGACGTCAAGGATGGCTGTCAGCTCAAGACCGGCTGGCCTAATGCGTGGACCTATGAGAGCGATATATCGCTGTCCGTTCATGGCGACGATATCCGGATCGTTTGGCACAAGGTCACCGAGCGCAACCCGGGTGGCACCTCTCACTATGCGCTGAAGGACGGCAAACTGGTCGCCATCGGCGAGCGCAGTCGCGCGGACGGCATGTTCGAAGAGGTGCTGAGCCGGCGCTAGCGCCGTGTCCGCAAATACTCAAGACGGCATGTAAGCGCCGCCGTTGATCGGTAGGATGACACCGTTGAGATAGGCGGCGCGCACGGGGTCGGCGAGGAACCGAACCGCGTCGACGACATCGTCCATCGTCCCCAACCGACGGAGCGGATTCGAGTCGATCAGGCGCTGCCGTTGGCCCTCGGAAAATTGGCTGCCCATTTCGCCTTCTAGAACGCCGGGGGCGACGGCGTTGCAGCAAATGCCGAATCTTGCACCCTCGAGGGCATAGGATTTGGTCAGCGCGTGGACGCCGGCCTTGGAGGCGCCATAGGCCGGGTGGACACCGGTGCCGCCGACATGACCGGATAGCGATCCGACATTGACGATTCTGCCGCCGCCGGCCTCCCCGAGAATGCCGAGCGCGGCCGCGCAACCATGAAAGGTTCCGGTCAGGTTGACCGCGATGATGCGCTCCCAGACGGTGGGGTCGGCGTCGCGGATCCGTGCCGGCGCGAAGATGCCGGCACAGTTGATCCACGTGCAGAGCCGCGTCCCGCCGCCTGCGCGCCGCGCGAGATCGTTGACCGCATCGCGATCGGTGACGTCGGTCTCGATCGCGACAATCGATTCCGCCGCGGCAACGGGGCGAATATCGGCGCCATAAACGACGAACCCCTCGGCGGCGTAGCTGGCGGCCAGAGCGCCGCCCAGATCGCCCGCGGCGCCGGTGATGACGACCCCCCTAGGTTGTTCGTCTTGGCCCATGTCACGCCTCCGTTCCGTCGCGTCCGATTTTGCACCGAGTTTGAACGATTGGCGCAATAATGATAGTGACGCTTTCGATCGGTGATTTGGCGAGAGCAAGAATGGAACCGGCGAATCCACAATCTCTGGGCCTGCTGCGCGATAGTTTGAACGAGGCGCAAACGACTGTGCGTGCTTACGATACGAAGTCGCAGATCGTTGGGATTGGATACATCTTCGCGTTGGGAATTATCGGCAATATCGACGACTCGATCCCCAAATCCTCCGACGGAGTGCTTATCGGCATCCTAATCGCCTGGGGCATCGTCATTCTGCCAATACTGCTGTTCGGCTAGGTCCTATACCCGTCGCGAAAAAAGGCGCCGAAACTCGCCAATGAGCAAACCGCGAATTTGCAGCACATCCTTTATGTCGACCCGAAAAAATATGGCAGCGTCGAGGAAATTCGGGACTGTGCGGATCGCTGCGACCCGATCAATGAGGTCGCTTTCGAACTGCTCAAGGTGTCGAAACTGCGCGAGTTGAAGAGACGACGGTTCCTCCGCGCCCTGTTCGCCGCGGGAATCTGCTTTGCAGTGATTTTTGCGTCCGAACTGGTGCGAACGCTGTGAGAATTTCCGGGTCAGGTTTTGGCTACCGCTCGTAGTGGCGCGTTATTCTGATGGCTGGCGCGGTTGCCGGCTGCGCGGCGGTGGCATTCGTCAACGAGATGGGCGCCTTCGTCTTCCCCGACTACGTCGTGCCGGCCGATGCGGCGGCCATCCCGAACACTCTCGATTGCGGCGACGTCATCACCATCTACGCGGCGAACGTGGAAATCGTAGGAAACTGCCGCGGGTTTGCGGGGCGCAGGATTTCGGCAACCGGGTCTGCGCGGTCGCCGCCGGCGAGGCCGGAGCGGCCGCCCGCCGACCGCAATGCCCGACCCATTGCCCGAAGCGGACGGAAGAGATCTATCGCGGCTGGGATTGCAAGCGCGATGCGACCTTCAACACACTCGACGCGCGTTGTGCCGTCGAGCTCTCCGTGCGTTGCCCGGTGGAGGGATAGACACGGCGCGCGCGAACTGGAAACCCAGGTCGGAGGCGGGCAGGCCTTCACAATGTGAGACAGGTTGCCTCGCCGGGAATTCGACTATCCGGCGGGCTGGCCGTCGGCAGGGCGCTCGATGGTGAACCAGGCGATGACCAAGACCACCATCGCGAGGGCGCCCGAGGTCAGGAAGAGGACGCGATAATCGCCAGTCATCGTAAACAGCGTGCCGCAGACCGCCATGCCGATGGTGCCGCCGAGCAATTGGGCAGTTCAGATTGATCCCACCCGCCTCGCCGTGCTCCGACGCCGGAACGGTTGCCATGACCGCTCGCCGCGTCGGCACGTAGAGCATCGGCATGGTGCAACCCCATACGATCAAAGGCACCACAAGCAAGCCATAGCTTTCTGCCGAGACGGCAAAGGCGATACCGAACAAGGACAGCGCGAAGAGAAATCCGCCGACCAGCACCGGCCGGCGCGCGCCGAAACGGTCGCTGAGCCGGCCGGCGACAATGGGGGCGAAGGGCAGCGCTAACACCCCCGGCAGCAAAGCGAGCCCCGCGTTCAGCGGGCTCATTCCGAGCACGTGCTGGAGATAGATGGCGATGAAGACGACGACGGCAATCTGGCCGAACTGCCCGGCAAAGATCGCCAGGTTGGCACCGCTGAAAGTGGCGTTGCGGAACAGCCGGACTTCGATCAGTGGCGCCGACTTGCGCGCCTCGATGGCGACGAAGGCGGCGAGCAGAACGGTACCGCCGACCAGCGCCGCCAGGGTCGCCGGCGCCGACCAGCCCCAGTCGCCGCCCTGCATGAGCCCGAGCACGATGGCGACCAGCCCGAAAACGAGTGTGACCAGGCCGGCGTAGTCGAAACGCGCCGCGCCGGTGGCGCGAGTCGCCCCGGCCCAGCCCGTCCACACGATCACGACGACCGCGGCCGCCACCGGCAGGTTGATCCAGAAAATCCAGCGCCACGACAGAACGTCGATCATGAAGCCGCCGGCCAACGGCCCCAGCGCCATGAAAGTGCCGCCGCAGGCGACGTGGATGCCGAACGCCAGGCCGCGCTGCTCCGGCGGAAAGACCTTGGTCAGCATGGCCACCGAGGTCGGGAAAATGATCGCGGCACCGATGCCCTGAATGGCACGCGCGGTGATCAGCCAGGCGCCGTTCTGGGCGAAGCCGCAAGCCATGGACGAAAACCCGAAAATCATCACGCCGGCGACGAAGAAGGACCTGATATCGACCATGTCGCCGGTCTTCCCCGACGCCGCGGCGAGCCCGGTGAAAACCACCAAATAGGCGCTGATGATCCAGTGGGAGGCGACCACGGTCATGGCCAGGTCTTGCCGAATGGTCGGCAGCGCGACGCCGACGATCGTCTCGTCGAGCACGACCAGCCCCAGGGAGCCGCCCATCGCGGCCAAGATCCACCACTTGCGGTTTGTGTCGTTGATCACCGGCCATCCTCGGCGGGTTGCAACTTGGGTGCCGCTAGGTTCATCGAGTTTCCCCGCTCGCGCGTCCGAAGGCAAGCGCACGAGGTCCGGGACCAGTCGCGTGGCCGCCATGGCGCTCTGGCCGTTCGACAGATTTGGCCGAATTCACTAGGCTGAACGGCAACCGAGAATAGGACAGAGGTCGGCGGCCATGTCGCAGGACAAGATCGAAAGAAAGCTGGCGGCGATCCTGGTCGCCGACGTGGTCGGCTATAGCCGCCTCATGGGCGAGGATGAAACCGGCACGCTGCATGCCTTGCAGAGTCACCGCTATGGGTTGATCGATCCAACCATCGGTCAATACCAAGGTCGTATCGTCAAGCTCATGGGCGATGGAATCCTGGTCGAATTTCGAAGCGTTGTCGATGCGGTCGAGTGCGCCGTCGCAATTCAGAAAGGTATGGTCGGGCGCAATGCGGAGATGCCCGAAGACCAGCAAATCAGGTTCCGTATCGGTATCAATCTCGGCGATGTGCTGATCGAGGGCGACGACATCTATGGCGATGGGGTCAATGTCGCCGCCCGTCTCCAGGAATTGGCCGAACCGAACGGCGTGTGCGTCTCAAGTCTTGTGTTCACCCACGTCGACGGCGAGATCGAGCACCCGTTCACCGATTTGGGCGCCCATCAGGTGAAGAATATCGCCAAGCCGATCCGCGCCTATCACTACAGCGCGGGGTCCTCGAAATCGTCGCCAAAGGTCGCCTTCCGACCTTTCATCGACATGCCCGCCGAGACAACAATTCGCATCGCCGGCGGATGCCTATGCGGCACGGTTCGTTACGAGATCACCGAGCCGGAGTTGGGCTCGATGTTTTGCCACTGTCGGATGTGCCAAAAATTCACCGGCGCGCCGATCGTCGCGGGCACGACGTTTCTTACGGAATCGGTTCGGTTCATCGCGGGCGAACCCAAATTTTATCAATCCTCGAAAATCGCCGAGCGGGGTTTTTGCGCTGATTGCGGGACCGGTTTGGTGTACCGGGGATTGGTCGGGCAGTGGACGAAGTGGACCATGATCTTCACCGCCAGCCTGGACGACCCGAAGGGCTATGCGCCGACCTACCATTTGGGTGTCGAAAGTGCGATGCCGTGGCTCGAGGTGCATGACGGCCTGCCGCGCACACGCTGCGAAGATTCTCCCAGTCTGGTTGAGGCCTATAAGACCGTAGATCAACCGGTGCCCTGAAGAACCGGCTTCGACGGTGCGGGCGGCTGCGGACCGCGCGCCGCGGTACACGCAAACCCGGCCCATCTTTGGTATCGTGAGTCATTGGGTCACCCTGCCGGTCGTTGGCGAATCGCCGAGCAGCAAGGGTGGCGGAAACAGTAAACGCAGGAGACGGTCATGACCCACCCGATGGAAGAAGCCACGATCGCCGCCAGCGAGAGGTGGCGAAATTTCTTCAATAGCGGCGATGCGGCCGGCTGTGCCTCTTGCTATGAGGAGGACGCCGTCATGGTCGCGACGCCGTTCGGCACGTTCACCGGGCGGGCGGAAATCGAGGCTTTCTGGACGAAGTTGGTCGAAGACGGGTTTTCCGATGTCGCCTATATCGACCCCAATATCGACGTGATCGACGACGAGTCCGCCGTCCTCTCCTCCAAATGGAACATGAACAAGGCGCATGGCGAAATCACGCGAGAGTTGTGGGTGCTGCAGTCCGACAGAACCGTGCGCCTCCGGGAGGACCATTTCGAGGCGCTTGGATGATCGACTGTCTTCGGCCTTCGACCCACAATGGAAGTCGGTCACTAGGACGCGGATGCCGAAGTGGTCGGCTGGCGGCAGAGCCCCAATAGCCAAATTCCCCATATAGCAAAGCGATCTCGCGAGGTACTCGGATTGGCCCGTGTTTGGGGTTCAAATTCTATTTTTTGACGGTTTGCGCTTGATGAGAAATCATCAGCCAACGATCGCCGTCCTCCTCAAAGACATTCGTGACAAGGGCTTCGAATTCTAGAGGCTCGCCGCCGCCCTTACGCAGCAGGACAACGCTTTCGGTGCCCACGACCGAAGCCAGCTTCTCGCCGACCTGAATGTGAGCGATCGACAACGGAGAAACATCAATTTGCGAGAACAAATCGAATGTGGCCGGCCAATACTCGGTCACAGCATTCGCGTATCCGACGGCTATCGTCTCAGCCGTTGGACCGATATTGGTGACATACGGCTTGTTTGCCCATACCGCCTCCATCGCTTTGGCGTCCTTCGCGGAAAGCGCCGTATAGAAAGCTTGGTGCGCGGCCTTGATCGCCTCGATATCGGAAGGTTGTTGTGTACTTGCGCTTCCGGCAAACAGCGTCAATCCCATTACGCACGAAGCTGCGATCGTTAGAACGGCACGTCGGTTCATCCTGATTCCTCTTTCGTTATTGCAGTCGTATTTGGCCGGCAAGATAGCCTGCCCCCATCGTACATGCTTTTGGAAGGTAACATTTGGAGAATGTCCGCTGTTGGTCATCTCGCGCAATACGACAAGGGGCCGGATAGCGTCGGCATATAGCGGCAAAACGGATAAGCACGTTCGGAACGACAGCTATTCGACGCCGAAAAGGTCGGCGCCGAACGGCCGCATTCGTTGCCACATCACTCGGTCCCGTCCGGGATCGCTTGGCCACTGTCGCGCAGCGCCGCCGCCTCGTGGAAGCCCTCGCGTTCGGCCAAGCGCTTGAACGCCATACCCTCCCGCGTGTGACGGGAGACGCCGTCGAACAAGGTGGTTCGCTTTGACTCTAATTTGTCTGCTTTGGCCCGGACCAGATATTCCTGATGGGATCGTTCAAAGTCCGTTCCCGACCTTAGGTGGACATTGGACTGAATCCAATACGTGGCGGTTCAATCTAGATTCAACAGTGAATAGTCGATGGTCAAAACGACCGACTTCTCTGTTAGAATACTGGATGTTTGCAATGGCAAGCCGATAATAGCCGATCGTAGGTCGAAAGAGGTTGATGGACTATACACGCAGGGTTCTGGTTGATGCCTGAAGCCAAACTTCGCCAAATCCAAGCATTGAAGGTCCGCCAGTGGTTGCCTGGTTGGAATAAGATTGACTTTGATCCCACTGAATACCGTACCAAACCGCCTCCGCACTTTTACATATTTTCGTTGCCAGCCCGAGAGCTACGAAGCTTGTCCGGGATCGTCCGTCGCCAGGCTAAGAACGCCCAGCCTCGTACCGCTGACCTTGGCATCCAGCGTCAACATGACCCTGGACGGTCAGAAGAAATCAGCCGGTTTGTGGAATACGGCTACCCTTGGTCGACACTAAGCAAGACAAAGCGTCTAAGTGTAGAGTTTAACGACCTAAGAAAACCCGGATGGCTGCCGACAGCGGTGGTTTTAAATATTCTGGTCAAGGGCAGTGAACGCGGCGGAGCGATGATCGAAAATCGCGACCTGGCTGTAATGTTAGACGCTGATGGTATCTGCACGCTACAGCTTCCCTACGCGAAGTGGACTGCGGACTGGTCGCCGACCAAGTTGCCGCCTTTCGAAGTGATCGATGGCCAGCACCGACTTTGGGCCTTCGACAACAGCTCGCAGATCGCCGGCTTTGAACTCCCCGTTGTGGCCTTTGTTGGCCTGGATATTAGTTGGCAGGCCTATCTTTTCTGGACCATCAACATCAAACCTAAGCGGATTAACGCCAGCTTGGCGTTCGACCTCTATCCGTTGCTTCGCAGCGAAGACTGGCTCGACCGAGCTGAGGGACACGCTATCTACCGAGAGACCCGGGCACAGGAACTGACAGAGATCCTCTGGTCACATCCTTCGAGCCCTTGGTATGATCGTATCAATATGCTCGGCGAGCGCCAAATTCCTTGGGTTTCGCAGAGCGCCTGGGTCAAGTCACTTATCGCCACATTCGTTCGACCCTGGGAGGGCCGAGCAGGCAAAGCTGGCGGTCTCTTTGGTGGACGCTCAAAGCGTGTCGGCGAGGTGTTGGGCTGGAGTAGAGCCCAACAGTCCGCGTTCCTGATCTTCATTTGGAACATTTTTAAGACCGCCGTCCAAGCATCAACGGCGGATTGGGCCGAAAAGTTGCGGCAACGCCCAGAGAAGAGAACATTCAAGGACGATTTAGCCTTTTACGGTCCGTTCTCGCTGATTGCGACCGATCAGGGCGTGCGCGGCTACCTCCAGGTTGTGAACGACCTTTGCTACATCCGGGCGACTGTGCTGAAACTAAACAATTGGATTCCGAATGAACGCGCGCCCTCTGACCCGGTCAAGTCCGTTGAGGGCCATCTGAAGACTCTTGAAAAGCAGGATTTCGCTCCTTTCCTCAAATCAGTCGGCCAGTCGCTCGCCGGTTTCGACTGGCGGACGAGCTCGGCGCCAGAGTTAGAGGAACAAGATCGCCGGGCGAAGCTCGTTTTCAGGGGAAGCAGTGGATACAAAGAGCTTCGTACACAGCTCCTGGAACACTTAGCTAAAGGCAAAGGTGAGGTGGCTGACGCAGCTAAACATTTTGTAGACGAGGAGCGGACATGACGCTCCCCGTTGCAGATCAAACGCCAATCGCGGCACTTTCGCGGTCGGACATACAGGATACATTCGCCGGTCTGAAACGGTTCGTGAGAGATTCCCGGTGGATCGGAAAAACCAATCGATATGCAAAAAGCGTCGTCGAGAGGCTGAAAAGAGACCACCCACTCACTCAACGGCAGAAGAGAAATTTGGCCCAATATATCGCGGCCAGCGCGGTGCTCCACGCCAATGATGCATGGGGATACGTGGGGCGCACGGTCGCGTGTCTAATGACCGGCGACGCTCACCGGGCTCTGCACTTGGCCTACTACGCAGAACTGCGAGCTGGTATGTCGCTGCTCGCGGGAGCTGGTATTGGGGTCTTCAATCACAGGCACTTTATTGTCAGCGACGTCAATGCGACGGCCCGCCTCACCACGAATTTGGGCACTCACCAAATAGCTTGGGCGGCCTTGAAATATTGGAGTCAACAACCTTCGTCTGGTGCGTTGTTTGCGAGGCTTGTTCGGCCGGAAGGCCATACCCTCGACGATTGGTTTCTACCAGTTGGTGGTAGCCAAACTCTGGCGCCCCAAGCTCAAGACTGGTTCCAACAGTGGGGTATGGATCTAAATCTTGCGACAAGAGATCGGGACGCAAGAAACGAGTCTAGTTATCGGCCTGATGGTATTCCGTCCACGTGGACGATTACTCCAACCGCCAGGCTTGGTTTTGTGCAAGACCTCTGGGCGGCACTTGAGCCGAGCATCCCATCAAGTTTTGAGGAGATTGACCGACACATCCTGCGGTACGCCTTGGAACGGCACTTCGCCGGTTCAACAGGCACAATCGCCGACCGCGGCAATCGAGAGTTCGTTCGATTGGTAGACCAGATACTTGCCGCCCGAGGACTATCTCAGTCGGCTGCAAAACGTTGGCGTGATTTCCTACTGCGGCGCCAGGTCCCAAAAGATCCGACTATCTTCCACTACTCTACTAACGCCCCCATTGGCCAAGCGATAGACGTGTTTTCGGTGACATCCCGAGCGGTCTTGCTTCTTCGGATTGCGACAGGTTCCGCGAACGATTTGCTCCAGAAGGCAGGTTTCCGCGAGAACGAATTGGAATTTTGGTGGAGGCCGATTGGCGAAACGCGGGGACTTTGGGCCATCGAGGTGCCACCCGAAACGTTGAGCGACCTTTGGGCCGACGTGAGAGATGCGATCGACGATATTGCGCGACTTGGTGACGCAGATCCAAGGTCTATGCAGACTGCCACTGGTATCGCTACCAATCTCGGCGACCGGTTCAGCGTCCTTTGCAGCCATGAGCGGGTCGGGCTCTGGGCCCTTTGTCCGGGGTAATCATACTAGACGGCGACTTCCCGGTATCTAATCGTCGACCAGGTCGGTACGTATTCTACCGATTGATTGCCCCAAACTGTCCAATCTTCTCGGCCACCGCGGGCGAAGAGTTCGATGCGAGGCTCAGGGCTGCACTTCTCGACAATGTCATATTGCTCGTCCGGCTTGCGGCTGTGTTCCCGCTTTCGAGCCTCGATCATATTCACTTGACGTCTTCCTGGATCGAAGGTCCGGACGTTCTTGCCACGCGTTCCAAAGAGGAGAAGCTCAGTGACGTTACGGAAATAAAAACCGACGCCCCGACCGTCAGATCCACCGTCTTTCCGAATCTTGTGCCACACGATGTTCGATTTATACTGAAAGCCCCAGGCCGTCATCACACGAAGGCCTTCAGGTAACAATGCGTTTGGCACCCAGAGGTAGAGATGCGCCATTTCGGCTGCCAAACCTGATACGGGCAGTGCGCAAATGTCTTCCAGTGTAAGCGTCGGATAGCGCGATAGTCGACGATGCTCAGGAGCAATCTTGCCAGTTCGATTTTGGAACTGCCATGGCGGGTCGGCGAGGATTGTTCCAAACTTCTGTCCCTGCGTGGCAAGTACCAGATCTGAGCCAGCTGATCGTTCTGCTGCTTTCATACTCATGCGCGTACTCTCTTGAAGCGAAATTCAAAGTGTTCTTCTTATAGCATAGGATTGACCGTTCAGTATCCGCCGCAGTGGGTTGCGCCGACAAATTCAAAGTCGACCATTTGAAAAGCGGCTGGCGACTATTGCCGGACTCCCAGTCGCGTTAGCGGTAGGTCTGTTTTGCCCCTGACAGCAGATATTGCCCGGCGATTGCTGCTTTCGGCGGTCTCGTCACTAATACCAAGTCTCTGTGAGTGGGACTCATATAGGGGCTTTCCGGAACGGTGTTTTTCTGATTCAAGATGGCAAACGGATGGAGGTTTGCCATGGGTTCTCCGGTTTCACTTCGAGACGATTTTGGTGCGGCCGGAC
>JAAEOK010000081.1 GCA_024244705.1 Alphaproteobacteria bacterium | reverse complement strand
TGAGCGCCAGGAAGAAATGGCGCAGGCTCGATGGATCAAACCACCTCGCCGAGGTCATCCAGGGAGTGAGATTCGAGAACGGCATCAAGCAAATCCAAAACGCCGCCTGACCAGCCCGTCACCAACTTTCGGGCATAGCTCGTTTCCAACTCGCATTAGTCCGTACCTGGTATAGACTGCGTCCATGCGCCGGCAACGCAGCACCCGAATCTTGGCCACGTTGGGGCCCGCGACCAGCGACAGGGACACCATTGCCCGGCTGTTCGAGGCTGGAGCCGATGTATTCCGCCTCAATTTCAGTCACGGCGATCACGCCGACCATCGTGCGCGCTACGACACCATCCGCGCGATCGAGAAAGAGACCGGCCGGCCGATCGGCATCCTGATGGACCTGCAAGGTCCGAAGCTCCGCGTCGGCACTTTCGGAGACGGCAAGGTAACGCTGGAAGCCGGCGCGAAATTCCGCCTCGATCTCGAATCGGCACCCGGCGACGGCGGGCGGGTTTGCCTGCCCCACCCCGAGATTTTCCAGGCCATCCGTCCCGAGACGATGCTTCTGCTCGACGACGGCAAGGTGCGCCTTCGCGTGCTCGGTTGCGATGCCGGCCACGCCGAGACCGAAGTCGTCACCGCCGGGGTCCTGTCGGACAACAAGGGCGTCAATGTGCCGGGGGTCGTGTTGCCGATCTCGGTGATTACCGAAAAGGATCGCGAGGATCTCGAATTCGGGCTCGAGCTCGGCGTCGACTGGGTCGGCATGTCGTTCGTGCAGCGGCCCGAGGACCTCGAGGAGGGGCGGGCGCTGATCGCCGGGCGGGCGGCGTTGATGGCCAAGCTGGAGAAACCGGCGGCGATCGACTGCCTCGACGAAATAATCGCCGGCTCGGACGCGCTGATGGTCGCGCGTGGCGATCTCGGCGTCGAATTGCCGCCCGAGGACGTGCCCCGGATTCAGCGCCAGATCGTACGCGATTGCCGGGCGGCGGGGAAACCGGTCGTGGTGGCGACGCAGATGCTCGAATCGATGATCCAAGCCCCGACCCCGACCCGGGCCGAGGCATCGGACGTGGCGACCGCGGTCTACGAGGGCGCCGACGCGGTCATGCTGTCGGCCGAGACGGCGGCCGGGGATTACCCGATCGAGGCGGTGACGATGATGGACCGTATCATCCGCGGCGTCGAACGCGATCCGTCCTACCTTCGCGTCATGGACGCCGAACATCCCGACCCGCAGGCGACCGCGTCGGACGCCATCACCGCCGCCGCGCGCCAGGTCGCCCATACGATCTCAGCCGTGGTCATCGTGACCTATACGTCATCGGGCTCGACCGCCCTGCGCGCCTCGCGAGAGCGCCCCGAAGTACCGATCCTGAGCCTGACGCCGAGCCTGGCGACGGCGCGCCGTTTGGCGCTGGCCTGGGGCGTCCATTGCATCATCACCGACGACATCGGCAACACCACAGTGATGGTCGACCAGGCCCGTCATCACGCCCGGGCCGAAGGGTTCGGCGAGGCGGAGGCACCGTTCGTGATCACCGCCGGGGTGCCATTCGGCACGCCCGGCGCGACCAACCTGCTCCGTATCGCCTGGGTTTAGATTCGGCTGTCACGCCTACGCCAACAAGCCGCGCAGCATCCCGACCGTTTTCTCGCAAATCCGAAGGCGTTGAGCGATTGGGGCCGCGGCGGCCGCGGATCAGTCGGTGAAAGCCACGGTGACGGCGCCGAGGTCACCGAAATCGGCGGTCGCGCTATCCCCCGCCTCGGCATAGACGATCCCGGTGCAGGTGCCGGTGGTGACCACGTCGCCGGCCTTGAGACCGCCGATCCAGTCCGCCCGGTCATTGGCCAGCCAGGCTAGCGCCGCCAGGGGGTTGCCGAGAACGTCAGCGCCGGTGCCGGTCTGCCTGACCGCGCCGTTGACCGACAGCGAAACGCCATGAGCGGCCAGATCCGTGCTCTGCCAACCGGTCACCGCCGGGCCGATGACCAGCGCGCCGTTGACCGCATTGTCGGCGGCCAGGGATGGCGCGCCGGCCTTGGTCCATTCGATGAACCGGCTATTGACGATCTCGATCGCGGGATACAGGCATTCGATCGCCGACGCCATATCGCCGGCGCTGTAGGGCGCCCCCGACGGCGGCAGGTCGGCGCCGAGACGAAAGGCGAATTCGCCCTCGAGGCCGCGAAAATGAAACGCGCCGGCCGACAGTTCGGCCGGGCTGTCGACCAGCACGGAGGCGAACACCCGGCCCGGAAACGGTCCGTCGGCACTTAGTATTTCACACGCCTCGTCGCTGGTGCAGGCGATTTTCCAGCCCGCGCGCGGCACATCGAGCGCCGCCGCCACACCATCCTGGATGCGGTAGCCGTCGGCCATCGTCGCCGGGCGGCATTCGGCCGGAAACGACTCGATCCGGCGGTGATCGCCGCGCGCCGCCAACAGCAGCCGCACCGCTTGTTCCACCGCCACGTCGGACAGCGCCATCGGATCCTAGGAGCGTCGCAGGCCGGCCAGAATTAGGCCGGCGCCGATTAAGACAGTGCCCGCGCCGCGATTGAGCAGCAGCTGGCGCCGCGAGGTATTGAACCAGCGCCTGACCCGGCCGGCGAAGGTGGCGTACAACGACATCACGGCGAAGGCGATCGCGACGAAGGTCGCTCCCATGATGGCGAATTGCGGTCCCTGGGCCGCTGCCGGATCGAGGAATTGGGGGAAGAACGCGACATAGAACAATATCGGCTTGGGATTGGTGAGCGTCACCAAATAGCCCTGCAGGAAGCGTTTGCGCGTCGACCCCTGCCCGTTTTGGGCGCCGCCGCCGAGATCGATCGGCCCGGCTCGCCAGTAGCGAATACCGAGGTAGATCAGATAGGCGACGCCGACCCATTTCATGACCGTGAAAACCTGCGCCGAGATCGCCAGCAGCGCGGTCAAGCCGAAAGCGGCGACCACGACATGGGTACTGTCGGCGGAAATGACGCCGAGGATGGTCGCCATCGTCGGACGGCGACCGAAGCTGAGCCCGTGGGCGACGACGAGCAGCGTACTCGGCCCCGGCGCCACGATGACGATGGCGGCGGCGGCGAAGAACGCGAGCCAGACACTGAAATCCATCCTAATATCCTCTGCCCGACGGTGACGCCGCGACTCCGGCCCGCCAGACCCGGCAACGGGTAACGATTGCGACGGCGGGGATCGGCGCCATCGCGATCAGTTCTTGGCCAGCGCCTCGGCGCGGGCGGCGACGACCTGTTCGGCGAGCCGGCCGGTCAATTCCTGCAGACGGTCGAATTCCCAGCTGAAGAATCCGATGCCCATGGTCGCCGACCGCAGTTCGATGATCAGGTCGTGCATCTCGGCCTGCGGGATCTGCGCCTTGACCTCGTCCCAACCGGTCCAGCCGGGCTTGGCATCGAAGCCGAGGATCTGGCCGCGGCGGCCGCTGACGATGCGCTGCACGTTCGACGTGAAATCGCTGGGCACCGAAACGGCGACGTCGAGGATCGGCTCGAGTAGTACCGGATCGCATTTCGGCAGCCCCTCGTTCATCGCCTGCCGGCCGGCCATGCGGAAGGCCTGGTCCGAGCTGTCGACCGAATGGTGCTGGCCGTCATTGAGCTCGACCGCGACGTCGACCACGGGGAAACCGAGGGGGCCGCGGCCGAGATGCTCCTTTACGCCGTTTTCGACCGACGGAATGAACTGGCGCGGGATCGCTCCGCCGACCACCTTGTTGGTGAATTCGAAGCCGGCACCGCGCGGCTGCGGCTTGATTTCGACGACGACGTCACCGAACTGGCCATGCCCGCCCGATTGCTTCTTGTGGCGCGCATGCTGTTCGATCCTCTTGCGGATCGTTTCCTTGTAGGGGACCTGCGGGCGCCGCGCCGAGACGCCGATATTGTATTTCGATTTCAGCTTGTCGGCGGCGATCTGAAGATGGATCTCGCCCTGCCCCCACAACAGGTGTTCGCCGGTGTCCTGATTGTGCTCGACGGTGACCGAGGGGTCCTCCTCGATCAGCTTGGCGATGCCGGTCGACATCTTGACCTCGTCGCCACGGTCCTCGGCGACGATGGCCATGTTGAACAGGGCATCCAGCGGGTCGGGCCACGGCGACATGTCGGCGGGCCGCGTACCCGATGGAGTCAGCGTATCGCCGGTCTTGACGTCTTCCATGCGGCCGAGGGCGACGACCGCCCCGGGTGCCGCCTTGGCTATCTTCTCCTGGCCCAGTCCCAGCATCTTGAACATGCCGCCGACACGGGTCCCATTGAGCGTCATGCCGTCGGCGATTTCACCCGCCAGGACACGGGCCATCGACAGCTTCCCGGCACGGGGCAGGTTATAGGTCTTGAACACCTGGGCGACCGGCTCGCCGTCGCCGACCCCGAGACGGGCGGCCAAGGCGTCGACCTCCGGCGTGTCGTGGCGCAGCGCCTTCAACAGCCGCCACACGCCGCCGTCGTTCTCCGCCGAGCCGAGGAGAACCGGCACCACCCGGTCCTGCTGCAGGTTCGCCTTGAGATAGGTGTAGACCTCCTCCTTCGGCGGCACCGTGTCCTCGAGCAACTGCTCAAGCAAGGTATCATCGAAATCGGCCAGCGATTCCAGCAGCTCCTGGCGCGCCTCCTGGCCGCGGTCCTGCAAGTCGTCGGGAATCTCGATCAGCTTCGATTCCTCGCCGGCGCGGTACTCATAAGCGCGCTCGCTGATCAGGTCGACGTAGCCGGTCACCTCCTCGCCGTTGCGGATTGGCACCTGGCGCAGGACCAGCGGCCGCTCGGATGCCGCCTGCAGCGCCTCGATGACTTCGCGCACGGTGCTGTTGGCGATATCCATCTTGTTGATGAACACCATGTGCGGGATGTCGTTGTCGTCGAGGAACTTGAGCAGCGGCGCGGCGATCGGCGCCTTGGTGACGTCGGGCTCGACGACGACGACCGCGATATCGGCCGCCAGCAGGGCGTTGTGACCTTCCTGACCCAGCTCGACCGACCCCGGACAGTCGAGGATCGTCCACTCGTCGCCGAGATAGGCGGTGCAGGCGATGTTGACCTCGACACTCATCTGCCGCGCCCGCGCCTCGTCCGACGAATCACCGACCGTGTTGCCTTCCTTGACCGAGCCCTTGCGATTCGTCGCCCCGGTGGCGAAGAGAACGCTTTCCAACAATGTGGTCTTGCCGCTGAGATAGGGTCCGACGAATGCCGCGCAACGCGGCCCCGACGCAGATTCACTCACCTGACGCCTCCCTGAAGGTTATGTTCGTGGCGTTCGGTCCCGGGGAATGAGACGGGCAGGCCCGGCTGCAGGAACGAGACCGACGGTCCGTTGCCGCTAATCTTCCAATCCGGCGGCGGCGATGCAAGGAAAAACCGGCGTTGGAACGATGGGTGCAGCGATGATTTGGCCGACACGGGGATTGTGGCGCCACCCCGACTTCCTCAAGCTATGGGCGGCGCAGGCGGTCAGCGCCTTCGGCAGCCGCATCAGCCGCACTGCGCTGCCCATCCTCGCACTGCTGACAATCGGCGCCAGCCCGGCCGAAATCGGCATCCTGTCGGCGTTGTCGGTCGCCCCCGGCGTGGTTGTCGGCCTGGTCATGGGTGGGCGGGTCGACCGCTCGGCCAAGCGCCCGTTGCTGATCGGCGCCGACCTGGTTCGCGCCGCCCTGTTGCTGACCGTGCCGCTGGCCGCTTGGCTCGATCTGCTGGCGATGGCTCAGCTCTATCTGGTCGCCGCCGGTGTCGGCGCGGCGACGACCCTGTTCCAAATCGCCGACAACGCCTACCTGCCGGCACTGATCGGAAAGCCGGATCTGGTCGAGGGCAATGCCAAGCTGGAATCGACCGACGCCGTCGCCGAGATCGGTGGGCCGAGCGTCGCCGGTATCCTCATCGAGCTGATCTCGGCGCCGGCGACGATCCTTGTCGATGCGTTCACCTACCTGGTGTCGGCGGCGTTCCTTCATCGCATCCGCAAACCCGAGCCGCCGGCCAAACCCGAGACCGAGCGCCCGACCATGGCCCGCGATTTGGCGGTCGGCCTGCGCGCCGCGTTCGGCCACCCGCTGGTGCGGCCGTTGTTCGTGGTCGAGAGCCTCGGCGCCCTGTCCGGCGGGTTCTTCTATGCCCTCTACATGATCTTCACCATCGACACCCTCGGCCTGTCGCCGGGGACGGTCGGCGTGCTGATCGGCATCGGCGGGATCGGCGCCTTGCTCGGCGCCGTGCTCGCCCGCCACGTCACCACGCGGTGGCGGTTGGGCCCGGCGATGATCGCGATGCTCGCGGCCGGCCAGGCCGCCGCGCTGCTGATCCCGCTGGCCCAGGGCCCGCTCTGGCTGATGCTCGGTTTCCTCGTCACCCACCAGCTGATCGGCGACGGCTTGATAGTGGCCTATGCGGTGCAGGCGGTCAGCCTGCGCCAGACCGTGCTGCCGCTCGCCGTCCTCGGCCGCGCCAACGCAACCCTGCACGTCCTGACCGGCGTGCTGGTGCCGACCGGCGCCCTGCTCGCCGGCTGGCTGGCGACCGAGCTCGATGTCCGCACCGCGGTATGGATCGGTGTGATCGGCGGCCTGACGGCACCGCTGGTCCTCGCGCTGTCGCCGATTCGCGCCCTGCGGCGCATGCCTGACCCGGCGTAGTCCGTGCTCAGCTCAGCGCCGCGCAGGCGCGCTGGATGCGGGTGCAGGCCTCGGTCAGGGCCTCGGTCGAGGTCGCGTAGGAGACCCGGAAATGGGGCGACAGGCCGAACGCCGCGCCCTGCACCGCGGCGACGCCCTCGGCCTCGAGGATATAGGTGACGAAGTCCTCGTCGGTCTTGAGCGTGCGGCCGTCCGGCGTCTTGCGCCCGATCACCCCGGCGCAGCTCGGATAGACGTAGAACGCGCCGTCGGGGGTCGCGCAGTTGATTCCGTCGGCCTGGTTGAGCATCGATACGACGAGGTCGCGCCGCTCCTTGTACATTTGGTTGTGGGCGGCGATGAACTCCTGCGGCCCGCTCAACGCCGCCGCCGCCGCCGCCTGGCTGATCGAGCTGGTGTGGGTGCTGCTCTGCGACTGGACCTTGTTCATCGCCTTGATCAGGTCGGCCGAACCGCCGGCGTAACCGACCCGCCAGCCGGTCATGCAATAGGCCTTGGAGACGCCGTTCACCGTCAGGGTGCGGTCGTAGAGGCCGGGTTCGACCGCCGCGATGGTGGCAAACTCGGCGCCGTCATAAAGGATGTGCTCGTACATGTCGTCGGTCATCACCCACACCTGGGGATGGCGCAGCAGCACGGCGGCCAGCGCGGCGAGCTCGTCCCGCGAATAGGCGGCGCCGGTCGGGTTCGACGGGCTGTTGAGGATCAGCCATTTGGTGCGCTCGGTGATCGCGTCCTCGAGCGCATCGGGGCGGAGCTTGAAACCGCTCTCCTCGCCGCACGGCACGATCACCGGCTCGCCCTCGGCGAGCAGCACCATGTCCGGGTAGGATACCCAATAGGGCGCCGGCACGATGACCTGGTCGCCAGGGTCGAGGGTCGCCATCAGCGCGTTGTAGAGTACCTGCTTGCCGCCGCAGCTGACGGTGACCTGGTCGGCCGCATAGATGAGGCCGTTCTCGCGCTCGAACTTGCCGGCGATGGCGGCACGCAGCTCGGGAGTGCCGGCGACCGCGGTGTACTTGGTCTGGCCGTCCTCGATCGCCTTGATCCCCGCCGCCTTGATGAAGTCCGGGGTATCGAAGTCGGGCTCGCCGGCGCCGAGGCCGATGACGTCGCGGCCGGCGGCGCGCAACTCGGCGGCCTTCTGGTTCACGGCGAGGGTCGCGGACGGCTTGATGCGCCCGAGGCGGGAAGCGATAAACGGCATGATGGCCTCGTCTATGTCATCGGTGGCAGGCGGTCCGCACCCTACGCCGGTCGCCGCGGTGCTTCAAGCGGCGCGCGGGCCGAACAGGATTACCGCCATGCCGACGAGACAGATCGCGGCGCCGATGGCGTCCCAGCGGTCGGGACGGGCGCCCTCGACGATCCACAACCAGACCAGCGAGGCGGCGATGTAGATCCCGCCATAGGCGGCATAGGCGCGGCCGGCGAAGGGGCTGTCGACGAGGGTCAGCAGATAGGCGAATAGCGCCAGCGCCAGCACGCCGGGAACGACCCACCACACCGGCTTGTCGAGGCGGAGCCAGGCCCAGAACGCGAAGCAGCCGGCGATCGCGGCGCCGATATAGGCGAGGATCGAGGTCATGGCGCGGTCGGAGAGCTCGCGGGCGGGCCGTCGCGATACTCTAGTCGGTGGCGAGGATGACTTCGGACGCCTTGATCACCGCCCTCACCGGCGAGCCCTCGGCGAGACCGAGGTCCTCGACGGCGTCGACCGTCACCGTCGACGTAATCAGGGTGCCGCCGCCGATGTCGACGGTGACCTGGGCCGCCACCGTGCCCGTCTTCACCGCGACCACCTTGCCGTCCAATATGTTGCGCGCGCTCAGCTTCATCGATGCCTCCGTAATTCGATACGGCTGGCGGCACCGTGGCACGGAACGGCGGGCGCTTCAACGGCGCGAGGTTGGCTGTGCGGCTGCCAGGCGGCTGCAATCTCGGCACATTTCATGATAGATCGGCCTGTAAAGCTCATCGCCTCGATTAGAGGGCTCGCCCGCGAGGATCGCCCGTTGCGTTTCGTCCCTAACGATCTTTCAAATTTCGTCCGGCACAGGCCCGCCTACCCCTCGGCAATACAACAAGACCAGACAATAGAACTAGAATCACGAGCGGTTGAAGTTCTCGCCACACAGAACCCCACGACCCAGGTTGCTGTGCACGTATACCGAGCCAGGGTGTGTTCTCATAAGTCTCTGTCACTTTCCACGGCGGTGAGACATCCTCACCTTCGCAGGTGTATTTCTTCGGGATTTCCCCCATCTATAAAATGCGTGAGAGGTGAGCGTGCGTTGCACGGTCTCCAACCCACAATCTAAGCGATACGCTCCCATAGCGCCGTTTCATCATCGAGCCTTGCTTTCTCAAGACCGTGGAAGTCCCGGCGCGACACGAGACCCATGACCTGTCCGTCATCGACGACCGGCAGATGCCGGTAATCACCGTCGTGCATGAGACGCAACGCCTCGATGGCCGTCGTTTCGGAGCTGACCGTGTCCGGGTTGGGGGTCATAATCTCTCCTACGTGCGTCTTGTTCGGATCCAGTCCCTCGGCAATTATGCGGCAGGTCATGTCATTTACCGTAAGGATGCCTTTCAAGGCTTTACCCTCCATGATCAGCACCGCCCCAACGTTGTTATTTCGCATCAGTTTTGCGGCCCGCCGCGCCAGGGCCTTTGCCCCAAGGTGCACAATTGTCTGTCCGCGTATAACATCGGGGATGATCCGACGGGGCATTCTTTGTTCTCCTCAATGGCCATGATCGCCACGCCAGCGTGGCGCCCAACCGGTTACCTTTGAAATGCCAGGGGTGCATTGATCCATGACAAGTTCGTTTCGATTATTCAGGCCGGGCCTGACGACGTTTCGATTGTTTCGCCGCCATCGCGACTCGGTGAGTTTTGCAGCACCTTCCGGCGCAAAGCGAACATACGGCGGATCAATTCGCGATCTTCGGCCGGTTGAGATTTCAACGCGCGAGAGAGGAAGCGTAGCATGGGCCTAGCGGACTTCGAGACCTTGATTCGCCCGGTGACGCGAGCTGTTCGGGGAGCGTCGATCGATGCTGGTTTGGCCGAAGACTTGAACCGGCTCTTTCCCGCCGACGGCGAGCAATACCACGCCATCGAGCGGGCCTGCCACGCCGCGATCGGCGCCGGTTGGATGTGCCAAGAGGGCGGTAAGGGGCGGCGCTTCGGGCGCGTCATCGAGCCTAGCCCGACAAGCGACGGGTTCAGCGTAGATGTTGTCGACATCACCGATTTTCGCGGCCCTCACCACCGTCATCCAACGGGCGAAATTTGCATGGTGATGCCAGTCGCGGAAGCGGCAACTTTCTGCGGTCACGGTCGCGGTTGGTGCGTTTTCGAGCCAGGTTCCGACCATTACCCGGAAGTTACAGGCGGCCGGGCGCTCGTTCTCTATTTGCTTCCGGACGGTCGGATAGACTTCACCGAATAAGGACACATTAGGGGAGCCCGCGGCAGGAAGATTGAGCGCATACCGGTGGCTCGCATTCGGTCATTGTGTCGGCTTACCGCCCGAAATCGGACGTCGAGCGCCCCTCGCTGTTAGGATCGCCTAACGGGCACCAAGTCAATGCAAAGACCCGTTCGCCCGATCTCGCCTCGTAGTCAGGGACCGCACCGCCGTCTCTCGATTATTACCTTGCGGAACCGGTATCGCGTTCGATTGCGACGTAACCGATCACCAGGACAACTGTCAAGAATCCCCCCGTCGCCAGAAAGACGGCCTGATAGTCCTGTGTTATCAAATAGATTGTACTGCACACCGCCATGCCGATGGTGCCGCCCAGGAGCTGGGCGGTCATGACGATGCCACCGGCCTGACCCTGTTCATCTAGCGTTACGGCGTTCATGATCGCGCGCTGGGGCGGCATGAAACAGAACGGCATCGCCGCACCCCAGATAACCAAGGCAGGCACCAGCACGAGATAGTCGTCCCATGGGGATGCCATGCCGATCCACAACACGCTCGCAACGGCGCAAGCGAGCCCGCCAAGCGCTGGCCGGCGCGAGCCATAGCGATCAGCAAATTTTCCCGAGGCGGCTGCCGTCATCGGACTACCGACTACCGCGACCACCAATGCCAATCCGGCAACCAAGGGACTCATGCCGATACTGTGCTGAAGGTAAAGCGCACCAAAGATGATGATGGCAATCTTGCTGAACTGGGCGGCAAAGACGACCAGATTGCATGCCGTGAAGCTCGCGCTGGCAAACAATGCCACCTCGACGAGCGGTGCTTCGAGACGTCGTTCCAGAAGGACAAAATAACCCAGGACAGTGATGCCGCCAACCAGCGGGATGAGGATCGCGGGGCTGGACCAGCCCCAGTCTGGCCCCTGCATGATGGCAAAAACCAACATGGTTAATCCGCCGACCAGCGTCGACAGCCCGGTGACATCAAGCTTGGGCTCTGAGCCCTCGCGCGCGGGGTCTCGCCACACGATGAGCACAATGACTGCAATTGCAACGACGATCACGGGGTTGATCCAGAAGATCCAACGCCAGGAAATCACCTCGGTAAAAAAACCGCCGACCAGCGGACCCAAGGCGAGGAAAACCGTGCCGATGGCGCCATAAATGCCGAGCGCCACACCGCGACCTTCTGGTGGAAAGACGATGGTTATCATCGCCATGGAGGCCGGGAAAATGACCGCAGCCCCGATACCTTGAACCGCACGGGCGGCGATCAGCCAGACGCCGTCTTGGGCAAACCCGCAAGCCAGCGAGGCCAGTCCGAAGATGATGACGCTAACCGTGAAGAGCACCCTGTGCCCGACGATATCGCCGAGCTTTCCGCCCGCCGCCGCAAAGCCGGCGAAGACGAGCAAGTAGGCGTTGACGACCCAATGAGAGGCGACAAGCGACAAGCCGAGGTCATGGCGAATAGTCGGCAGCGCAACGCCGACAACGGTCTCGTCGAGCAGAATGAGACCGACCACGCCGCCCATGGCGACCAGAATCCAACGCTGTCGGCTCTGATCGTCGATAACTTCCACCACGCTCCATCAATCGGAAGGAACTATCAGACAGTCTATACAAACCTTGATCATTCAATGTCCGTATGGGGTCCCGGTTGTGTGGAAACGCTGGCCCGAGCCTGACGTGAGCAATTCGGTGGTCGGCCCGGACAGTGTTTGGGCGTTGCGAGATCTGAGGTTAAGGGTCGAGCTTGTGATCTCCCAGTGGCGTTCTGAGCGGGCATTTGGCGGTCGCTATCAAGCGTGAACCGGGGGGGGTTATGCCCTCATCGCGCCGATCAGCGGTACGACCGCCCTGCCGTCCAGAAGGTTGCGCCCGCTCAGTTTCATCGTGTCCTCCGTCGACCGGTTGCATCGCCGGCGAGGGTGGCACGGAGAGGCGGACGCTTCAACGACGCGCAAGCCAGACAACCGGCCCGCCGTCGCCCCGCGCTCACACGATCATGCGGTTGTGCAGGTCGAGCATGATCCACAGGCTGCCGCCGATCAAAAGGAAGATCAGAACGGCGGCGAAGGCGATCGCCACGATGTTCTCGCGCGGCGTCGTCTCCAGGTCGAGATGGAGGAAACAGCGCAGATGGACCAGCACCTGGATCAGCGCCAGGACGGCGATGACGATCAGCGCCGGCAGTCGCGGCACCACGTCGATGGCGACCAGCGCGAACGGGATCACGGTCAGCGCCAGGGCGAGGACGAAACCGGTCAGGTAGACCTTCACGCCGGGTTCGAGATTGGCGATCCAGACCTTCATTCACATCACTCCCGGCAAATAGACGACCGAAAAGATGCCGATCCAGACGATATCGAGGAAGTGCCAGAACAGGCCGAGGCGGAACAGCCGCGACGTCGCCGGCACGGTCAGGCCGCGGACCGCGATCTGCGCCGCCATGATGACGATGAAAATCAGGCCGAAGCTGACATGCAGGCCGTGGGTGCCGACCAGGGTGAAGAAGGCGGACAGGAAACCGCTGCGGTCGGGGCCGGCACCGATTGCCACCATGCCGGCAAACTCGCCGATTTCGAGGGCGACGAAGCCGAGGCCGAGCACGAAGGTGACCGCCAGCCAGCCGAGCACGCCGGCCTTGTGACGGTCGCCGGCGGCCAGCGAGGCGAAGCCGAAGGTGAGGCTGCTGACCAGCAGCAGCATGGTCTCGGCGAAGGTCCGCGGCAGGCTGAACAGCTCCTTCGCGGTTGGCCCGTCGGCGGTGCCATGGGACATCACGACGAAGGTCATGAACAGCAGCGCGAAGATGATGGCGTCGCTCATCAGGTAGAGCCAGAAACCGAACGCCCGCTGTTCCACGATCTCTGAGGTTTCCCGATCGCGGGCGGCGGACGGCGCGGCGATATCGGTCATGTCACGTTCCCCGGTAGCATTTGGGCGGCGAAGGCGGGGTCGCGTTCGGCTTCTTCGCGCGGCGCCTCGGCGATGGCCAGGGTCTTGTAGCGCTCGTTCTCGATCTCCTCGACCTCGCGGGCGGTCAGGCAATAGTCGGGATCGTCATCGAAGGTGCGGACGACGATCGTCGCCAGCATGACGAGCGCCGCGGCGGCGACCAGCCACCAGATATGCCATATCACGGCGAAGCCGAGGACGAAGGCCATGCCGCCAAGGATCGGCCCGGCGCCGGTGTTCTTGGGGATGTAGATGTCCTCATAGCGCTCCGGCCGCCGGTAGGCGACGCCGCCTTTCTTCATCTCGTGGAAGGCATCGAGGCTCCCGACTTCGGGCAGCACGGCGAAATTGTAGGGCGCCGGCGGCGACGAGGTGAGCCACTCCAGGGTGCGCCCGTTCCAGGGGTCGCCGCTGAGGTCGCGCCGCTCGCGCCAGTCTCGCACGCTGACCGCCAGTTGAATGAGCTGGCAGGCGATGCCGCACAAAATGAGGACCGCCCCTGCGGCGGCGGCGATCAGGTAGGGCTGCCATTCGGCGACGTTGTAGTGCTCCATGCGCCGCGGCATGCCGAGGAACCCGAGCGCATAGAGCGGCATGAAGGCGAGATAGAAGCCGACCAGCCACAGCCAGAAGGCGCGCCGGCCCCATTGTTCGTCGAGCGTGAAGCCGATCACCTTGGGGAACCAGTACATGAAGCCGGCCAGATAGCCGAACAGCACGCCGGGGATGATCATGTTGTGGAAATGGGCGACCAGGAACGTCGTGTTGTGCATCAGGTAGTCGGCCGGCGGTATCGCGTGCAGAACACCCGTCATGCCGCCAATGACGAAGGTCACGATGAAGCCGATGGTCCACAGCATCGACGGGTGGAAGCGGATGCGGCCGCGATAGAGTGTGAACAGCCAGTCGAAGACCTTCACCCCGGTCGGGATCGCGATGATCATCGTCGCGATGCCGAAGAAAGTGTTGACGTTGGCGCTCGCGCCCATGGTGAAGAAGTGATGTAGCCAGACCGCGAACGACATCAGGGCGATCGCCATCGTGGCGTAGACCAGCGATTTGTAGCCGAACAGCCGCTTGCTGGAGAAGGTCGCCACCACTTCGGAATAGACACCGAAGGCGGGCAGGACGAGGACGTAGACCTCCGGGTGGCCCCAGATCCAGAACAGGTTGATGTAATTCATAAAGTTGCCGCCGGCCTCGTTGGTGAAGAAGTGCATGCCGAAGATCCGGTCGAGGCCGAGCATGGCGCAGGCAACGGTCAGGGCGGGGAACGCGAAGGTAATCACGATGCTGCTGCAGAACACGGTCCAGGTGAACATCGGCATCCGCATCAGGGTCATCCCCGGCGCCCGCCGCTTGATAATGGTGACGATGAAATTGATACCGGTCAGGGTCGATCCGGCGCCGCTGATGAGCACCGCCCACAGCCAGTAATCGACGCCGACGTCGGGTGAATACTCAATCCCCGAATAGGGCGGGTAGCCGGTCCAGCCGGCGGTCGAGAACTTGCCGATGACCAGCGAGATCATGACCAGCCCAGCGCCCGCCGTGGTCAGCCACAGACTGACCGAGTTGAGGAACGGGAAGGCGACGTCGCGGGTACCGATCTGCTGCGGCACGACGATGTTGAACAAGCCGCTCATGAACGGCATCGCCACGAAGAAGATCATGATGGTGCCGTGGGAACTGAAGATCTGGTCGAAATGGTCCGGCGGCAGATAGCCGTCGGAATTGAGCGCGACCGCCTGTTGGCTCCGCATCATGATGGCGTCGATGAAGCCGCGCACCAGCATGACCAGCGCCATCGTGATATACATGATGCCGATCCGCTTGTGGTCGACGCTGGTCAGCCATTCGACCCATAGATAGCGCCACTTGCCGAAATAGGTGATACCGGCGATGACGGCGAGGGCGGCGCCGACGGTAATCGCCGCCCCGCTCATGGCGACCCAGCTGTAAAGCGGCAAAGCGTCGACGGTCAGCTTACCGAACATCGCGGTGTCCCCTAGTTGGCTTCGTCATGCTCGGCCTCCGTCCGGTTGGCCGCATATTTGGCGAGGATGGCGTCGAACAGGTTCGGCTCGACGGCGGAGTAGTAGGTCACTGGATGCTTGATGCTGGGCGCGGCGAGGGCGTCGTAAGCGCTGGGATCGAGCCGTTCGGGCGATTGCTTGACCTTCGCCACCCAGGCCTCGAAGTCGGCGCGCGAGGCGGCGATCGCCTCGAAATGCTGGTCGGCGAAGCCGTCGCCGCTGTATTGCGTGTTCTTGCCGGTAAACCGGCCCGGCGCGTCGGCCAGCAGGTGCATTTCCGTCCGCATCCCGGCCATGGCGTAGATCTGCCCGCCCAGAGCGGGGATGAAGAAGGAGTTCATCACCGTATCCGAGGTGATCTTCAGGCTCAGCGGCGTTTCGCTCGGAAACACCAGCTCGTTGACGACGGCGATGTCCTGCTCGGGATAGATAAACAGCCACTTCCAGTCCTGCGCCACGACCTCAACCTCGAGCGGCGGGACGGACGAGGCGAGCGGCCGGTACGGGTCGAGCTTGTGGGTATTGATCCATACCAGGACGCCCAGCGAGATCACGATCAACGCCGGCACCAGCCAAACGACCGCGTCGAGCGGCGCCGAGTAATCCCAGTCGGGCCGATAGGCTGCCTTCTCGTTACCGGCGCGATAGCGCAGCACGAAGCCGAAGGCGAGGACGAAGACCGGGATGACGACGATCAGCATCACCTTAAAGGCGGTGAACAACAGGTCGCTCTCGGCCTGCCCGATCGGCCCCTTGGGGTTGATGATCGGGGCGTCGGCGAGCCCGCACCCGGCGGTAAGCAGCACGGCCGCCAGCGCGGCCATCGCTCGCCAGGCACGGCTATGGAACGGCGGTCTCCCCATGGCGGGGAGCGTAGCAGCATTTGGCCGCTGACGTGAAGGGGTTAGGGTGAGGCGATTGCCAATCGTGAACGCGTCGCTCTAAATTTCGAGTCGCGCGGCAGGCTCGTTCGCAGCGAATCCGGGAAGGTCGGGACAATGATGCTGTCATAGGCATCGGGCACGAGGCTCGTTGGCGACCGGTCGGTTCCGAGGAGTGGCAGCGACGTCGTGCATGAAGTCGAATGGCCGCCGTCGCCGATCGAACGGATGCCCGATACCCGTCTCCTCCCCCTCTCCGCCAATTTATCGCCGCAATTGATCCCATTGCCGCCCCATTCGGACGCCATTGACGCCACATCTCCGCCGTCCCCTTGACGCTCCGGCGTGCCAGTACGGGCGCCGTGAACGGGGAGACGACAATGAATTACCGCACCGGTCGCAAGACCCTTACCGCGGCGCCGACGGCGGCGGCGCGCGACTTTCTCATCGCCCGCCTGATGGTGGCGGCGCTGATTCTCACTGCTTTACCCATGGCCCGCGCCGGCGCCGAACCGGCGACCGAGGCCCCACCCCGCCCGGAAATGCGGCTCGCCGAGGCTGGGCGCGGTGAATTGCTGTTCCGCGGCGACCGCGAAGGCATCTTCACGGTGGCGCCGCAACTGACGACCGACGTGATGATGAATGTCAGCGGCATGGTCAACCGGGTCACCGTGCGCCAGCGCTTCGCCAACCCGGACAACGCCTGGGTCGAAGGCATCTATGTCTTTCCGTTGCCGGAGACGGCGGCGGTCGACCATTTGCGCATGCAGGTCGGCGACCGTTTCATCGACGGCCTCATCCGCGAACGCGAACAGGCGCGGCGCGATTACGAGCAGGCTAAAGCCGAAGGCAAGACTGCCTCGCTGCTGGAGCAGGAGCGGCCCAACATCTTCACCACCTCGGTGGCCAATATCGGCCCTCGCGAGGAGATCGTCATCGAGATCGAGTACCAGGAGACCCTGGCCTATGACGGCGGCACCTTTTCGCTGCGCTTCCCGATGGTGGTCGGGCCGCGCTACATCCCGGGCGAGGTTCAGGTCGCCGGTTTCGGCGGCAGCGGCTGGGCGGATAACACGGCGCGGGTGCCCGACGCGGCGCGGATCACGCCGCCGGTGCTGCATCCGGCGCTCGGCAAGATCAACCCGGTGAGCCTGGAGGTCGTCCTCGATGCCGGGTTTCCGCTCGCCGAGATCGTCAGCGCGACCCATGACATCGCGGTCCAGGAACTCGAGGACGACCGCGTCGCCGTCACCCTCGACGCCGCCGAGGTGCCCGCCGATCGCGATTTCGCGCTGAGCTGGACGCCGGCGGTGGGCGCCGCCCCCGGCGCCGGGCTGTTCGTCGAGCGCCGCGCCGACGGCAATTACCTGCTGCTGATGATCATGCCGCCGACCGAGATCCTGCCCGGCTATGTCCCGCCGCCGCGCGAGATCACCTACGTCATCGACACCTCGGGCTCGATGTCCGGGACCAGCATCGTCCAGGTGCGGGCGGCGCTCGGCCTGGCGCTCAACCGCCTGCGCCCCGAGGACCGTTTCAACATCATCCAGTTCAACAGCGACACCAGCAGCCTGTTCCCCGAGGTCGTCGCGGCCACGCCTGGCGCGGTAATGGCGGCCAAGCGCTATGTCGCCCGGCTCCATGCCGACGGCGGCACCGAGATGTTGTCGGCGATGAAGGCGGCGCTCGGCGGCGGCGACGGCGACGGCGACGGCCGCCTGCGCCAGGTCATCTTCCTCACCGACGGCGCGATCGGCAACGAGAGCGAGCTGTTCGAGACCATCAACAAGCGGCTCGGCGACCGCCGCCTGTTCACCATCGGCATCGGCTCGGCGCCGAACAGCTATTTCATGCGCAAGGCGGCGGAATACGGCCGCGGCACCTTCACCCACATCGACGATCTCGAAGAGGTCGCGGCGGAGATGGCCGCGCTGTTCGTCAAGCTCGAGCAGCCAGTGGTGACCGACATGTCGATCGCCTGGCCCGACGGGGTCGAGGTCGAGGCGATGCCGCGCCGCCTCCCCGACCTCTACCAGGGCGAGCCGGTGGTGGTGACCGCCAGGATCGGCGCGCTGCGCGACAACCTCGGCCTGCGCGGGCGGCGCGAGCAGGACGATTGGATCCTGACCGTGCCGCTGACCAGCGGCGCCGACCATGACGGCATCGCCGCGCTATGGGCACGAGCGAAGATCGACGAACTCGACGACAGCGTCCACGGCGGCGCCGACCCCACAGAGGTGCGCAAAGCAATCGTCGATGTCGCCCTCGACCACCATCTGGTCAGCGCCCATACCAGCCTGGTCGCCATCGACGTGACGCCGCGGCGGCCCGACGGCGAGACCGCCGACACCCGCACGATCGCCACCAATCTGCCCGCGGGCTGGGATTTCGACGCCGTCTTCGGCACCCACGACGAGCGCCGCCGCGGCATCACCCCGGCCCTGCGCAAGGCCAGCCTGACCGACCCCTCGGCAGCGGGCACGCAGCTGGCGGCGATGCCGCTGCCGCAGGGCGCGACCGCGGCCGAGCTTCATCTGTTGGTGGGGCTGCTCATGTTGCTGCTGGCGCTGGCGCTGGCGTGGCGGGTGCGGCGCCCCCACGGCGCGGCATGACGCGTCGCGCCTCCCTGGCCGTGGCCGCCGCCGTGATGGCGGCGGCCGGGCTGTGGCTGGTCGGTGACGGCCTCTATATCCGCGCCAAGGCGGTGCTGGCGCAGCACCTGCTGGCCGGGGCCTGGGCCGACACTCTCGACGGAGCGGAGGGGGTCAAGCCATGGTCGTGGGCCGATACCTGGCCGGTCGCGCGGCTGTCGGTACCGCGCCTCGGTATCGACCATATCGTGCTCGCCGGCGGCAGCGGCCGCACCCTGGCCTTCGGGCCCGGCCACGTCGACGGCACGGCGCTGCCCGGCATGGCGGGAACCAGCATCATCGGCGGCCACCGCGACACTCACTTCCGCTTCCTCGAGAAGGTCGCCACCGGCGACGCGATCGAGGTCGAGCGTGCCGACGGCGCCGTCCGCCGCTATAGCGTCGAAGACGTGCGGATCGTCCACAAGGACGCCGCCCGCATGCCGGCGGGCGACGGTGCGCCGGTGCTCGTGCTGTCGACCTGCTATCCCTTCGACGCGGTGGTTCCGGGCGGCCCGCTGCGCTACGTCGTGACCGCGCGGGCCGACAATACGGACCGCCGCCTCGCGGGAATGTGAAATCGCAATGCTTGACCGGCACGGGGATCGGCGCAGAGTCGGGGCATGAGCATGATCCTGCCGTCCCGCCGCCGTATCGTCACCGCCGGCCTGGCGATTGCCGGGTGGGGTGCATTGAGCGCCGCCGGCGGCGCCCTCATCGCCACCCTGCGCCAGACCGCGGGCCCGTTCTACCCCGACCGCCTGCCGCTCGACGTCGACAACGATCTGGTCTCGATCGCCGGTGGCGGCCAGGCTCGGGGCGAGGTGATCCATGTTTTCGGCCGCGTCGTCGACACCGGTGGCCAACCCCTGCCCGGCGCCCAAATCGAGATTTGGCAGGTCGACGCGTTCGGCCGCTACATCCACAGCCGCGACGCCGAGCGCGGCCGTAGCGATCCCAATTTCCAGGGCTTCGGCCGCACCGTCAGCGACGGCGACGGCGGCTATCGGTTCCGCACCATAAAGCCGGTGGCCTACGGGTCACGGGCGCCGCACATCCACGTCAAGGTTGCCGCCGGCGGCCGTCCCGATCTGGTCAGCCAGCTCTATATCGCTGGCGATCCGGGCAATGCCCGCGACGGGATCTACAATTGGATCAGCGATCCCCGGCAGCGCGCCGCGGTGACCATGGACCTGACGCCGCGTCCCGACCTCGAGCCGGGGACGCACGGCGCCGCCATCGACCTCGTCCTCGATTGACACCGCTCAGGCGGCGTTGTTCCGATTTTGCTCTAGGCGCCGTCGCGGTCGAGCGCATAGTCGGCAATGAGCACCTCCGCCGGGATCTGCCATTGCTGGTGGAGGGCGCGCACCATGTCCATGCTGAGGGCACGCTTGCGGTTCAGGACCTCCGACGCCCTCGGCGCGGATTTCAACACCGCCGCGAGGTCGGCCTGTTTGAACCCCTGCTGCTCCATGCGGAAGCGAATCGCCGCAACCGGGTCGGGGGCCTCGATTGAGTGGTTCTTTTCCTCGTAGGCGACGACGAGAGTCGTCAGGATATCGAGCTCGTCGCCCTTCTTGGTATCGGGCGCGGCGTCCATAAGGCGCTCGATACGGGCAAGCGCGGCCGCGTAGTCGGCTTCGGTCTTGATAGGCGTGATCTTCATTTTGCCGCTGCGCTCCTTGGCTGCCGCTAGACGGAATTGGCGTCGATCTCGTCATACTCCTTGTGGCTTCCGACAAACCGGATATAGCCGATCCGGTAGTCGAAATTGAACTTCACGATCAGCCGGTACTTGTTGCCACCGATGTTGAACACCACCCGGCTGTCTTTGAGAATGCTGGCGTTGCCGTACATCGCTTTCACCGCCGCCGGCGTGGCCCAATCGGCGCCCTCGGCTTCCTTGAACCACGCTTTCAGAGGCTCTTCGCTGTCCGGGTAGAGGTCCCAGAACGCCCTGAGGGTCCTGCGAGCGATGATCCTCATGGAGAGAATATAGAACATTCCCAATTCGGGAACAAGTCCGGGTTTTCCCAAATTGAGAAAAATCTTATAGCCAACCGAACGCCGCCGCCATCAAGCCGCGCTGTCGCCGTAATCGGGAACCTTGAACTTGCGCCGGTAGACGCCCGGCGTGACCCCGGTGATGCGCTTGAACAGGCGGCGGAAGAAGGCCGGCTCCTGGTAGCCGACTTGCCAGCCGATCTCGTCGATCGGGGCGTCGGTGCGTTCGAGCCTCCGCTTGGCCTCCTCGACCCGGAGCCGTTGGACATAGCCGATCGGCGGATAACCGGTGGCCTTGGTGAAGCGGCGCTTGAAGGTCCGCTCGGCGACGCCCGACCGGCGCACCATCTCCTCGACCGGGCTGGCCACTGAAAAGTTGGCGGCCAGCCAAGCCTGAGCGTCGCCGACGACGCCGTCGCCGTGGTCGGTCGGTGCGTCGAAAATGATATAGGGCGCCAACCCGTCGCGGTGCCATTGCAAGGCGAAGAACTTGGCCGCCAGTTGCGCCGCGGCGGGGCCGAGATGGCGGGCGACCAGGTACAGCACCAGATCGTGCCACGACGTCGACGCGCCCGACGAGATATATTGCCCACGGTCGCCGGCGACGACCAGGACTCGTTCGGGGCGTAGCGACACCGCGGGAAAGGTCTCGCCGAAGGTCTGCGCATAGGTCCAGTGGATGGTCGCATCCTTGCCGTCGAACAGCCCGGTTTCGGCCAACAGGAAGATGCCGGAGCAGGCGGAGCACAGGACCGCACCGCGATCGTGCATCGCCGCCAACCAGGCGACCAATTCCGGGTATCGGCCCTTCTGCCAGCCGGCCGGCGACAGGATGAAGGACGGCACGATGACGATGTCGGTCGCAGCGATGTCGTCGATGCCGCGATGGGTTTCGAGCACGAGGCCACTGGCCAAAACGACCGGCCCCTTCCGCCGGCCGACGATCTCGACCTCGAACGGCGTGACCTCGGGCAGGGCGCCGGCGCCGTAGGGCTTCAGCAGCGCCGACAAGCTCATGACATCGTAGATGCCGCTCAACGTCGATACCGAGGCATCGGGGACGGCGATCAGGCTGACATGCTGGGAGGTTTCGGTCATGGCGCACCCGAATTGGCATAAATGAACCGATATTGACGATTCTCGCTCTCACAACCGGGGGCGTCAACTGCCATGGTCGCCCTCCCCTGGCGCCGCATGGGCGCCGATGTCCCCAACACGGAGAATCTGGACATGACTATCGACCAAACCAAACTCGACGGCCTGCTCGCCACCGTCGTCGGCGACCTGTCCGCCGGCTATGCCGGAATCATGGTCAGTCTGGGCGACAAGCTCGGGCTCTACAAGGCGATGGACGGCGCCGGCCCGCTGACCCCCGGCGAGGTCGCTCGGCGCAGCGGCTGCGCCGAGCGTTACGTGCGCGAGTGGCTCAACGCCCAGGTCGCCGGCGGCTATGTCGCCTATCACCCGTCCAGCAGCACTTACGAACTGACCGCGGAGCAGGCGATGGTCTTCGCCGACGATACCAGCCCGGTGTTCATCCCGCCGGCGTGGCAGGTGCCGGCGTCGATGTGGTTCGACGAGGACAAGGCGCTCGATTCGTTCCGCACCGGCGAGGGTGTGGCCTGGGGCGACCACGACGGGCGTCTCTATTGCGGTGTCGCCGCGTTCTACCGCAACGCCTATCGCGGCAGCCTGGTCGCGGAGTGGCTGCCGGCCCTCGACGGCGTCACCGAAAAGCTCGAGGCGGGCGCCAGGGTCGCCGATGTCGGCTGCGGTCACGGCCATTCGACGATCATCATGGCCGAGGCCTTTCCACGCTCGCGGTTCTGGGGCTTCGACGCCCACGACGGATCGATCGCGGCGGCCCGCGAAAACGCCGCCGAGGCCGGGGTCGCCGACCGCGTCACCTTCGCCCAGGCCGATGCCGGCGGCTACCCGGCGGAGGGCTATGATCTGGTCTGCTTCTTCGATTGCCTGCACGACATGGGCGATCCGGCGCGCGCGCTCCGTCATGCCGCCGCCGCGCTGGCCTCCGGCGGCACCGTGATGCTGGTCGAGCCGTTCGCCAACGACCGGGTCGAGGACAACGTCAATCCGGTCGGCCGCCTCTATTACGCGGCGTCGACGACGATCTACTGCGCCCACGCCCTGTCCGAGGGCGGCCCCCTAGCGCTTGGTGCCCAGGCCGGTGAGGCGCGGCTCGCCGAGGTCTGCGGCAAGGCCGGATTGTCCAAGTTGCGGCGCGCCAAAGAGACGCCGTTCAATCTCATCCTCGAAGCACGGCCGTAATCCTGGCCTCCAAGCGGGATGCCCGCGGCCCGCGCCGCCCCGGGCATCCCGACGGCGGTCCAAGGGACTGGCAATTTCCCGTCCGTATCGACATATAAGGGCGATGGGGACCGCCACGCCGCCACTGCTCCGCGAAGGCCCGCTGCCGCCATTGATGACAGCGGACGATGCCGCTGCGCCGTTCGAGCTGGTCTCCGACTACCGGCCGTCCGGCGACCAGCCGCAGGCGATCAAGGAGCTCATTGCCGGTCTCGAGAACGCTGAACTCGATCAGGTCCTGCTCGGCGTCACCGGCTCGGGCAAGACCTTCACCGCCGCTCACGTCATCGCCCATATGGCACGGCCGGCCCTGATCCTGGCGCCCAACAAGACGCTCGCCGCCCAGCTCTACGGCGAAATGAAGAGCTTCTTCCCCGACAACGCGGTCGAGTATTTCGTCTCCTATTACGACTACTACCAGCCCGAGGCCTATGTCCCGCGGACCGACACCTATGTCGAGAAGGAAGCGCAGATCAACGAGCAGATCGACCGCATGCGCCACAGTGCGACGCGGGCGCTGCTCGAGCGGCGGGACGTGATCATCGTCGCCAGCGTCTCGTGTATTTACGGCATCGGCGCCGTCGAAACCTATTCCGACATGGCGTTCACGATCGCCGCTGGCCGACGGGTCGACCGGACGACGCTGCTGCGGCGCCTCGTCGAATTGCAATACCGCCGCAACGACGGCAACTTCCATCGTGGCACGTTCCGTGCCCGCGGCGATACTGTCGAGCTGTTCCCGGCCCATTTGGAGGACCGCGCGTGGCGAATGTCCCTGTTCGGCGACGAGATCGAGTCGATCGCCGAATTCGACCCGCTGACCGGTGAGAAGGGACAGTCGCTCGACCAGATCAAGGTCTATCCCAACAGCCACTACGTGACGCCGAAACCGACGCTCCAACAGGCCGCCGGCCAAATCAAGATCGAGCTCAAGGCGCATCTCGAGGAGCTCAACCGCGACGGCAAGCTGCTCGAGGCCCAGCGCTTGGAGCAACGCACTACGTTCGATCTCGAGATGATGGAGACGACCGGTTCCTGCGCCGGGATCGAGAATTATTCGCGCTACCTGACCGGGCGCAAGCCGGGCGAACCGCCGCCGACCCTGTTCGAATACCTGCCCCAGGATGCCCTGCTGTTCGTCGACGAGAGCCACATCACGGTTCCCCAATTGGGCGGCATGTACCGCGGCGACTTCGCCCGCAAGTCGACCCTCGCCGAGTTCGGCTTCCGCCTGCCTTCGTGCATCGACAACCGCCCGCTCAAGTTCGAGGAGTGGGAGAAGATGCGGCCGCAGACCGTATTCGTGTCGGCGACGCCGGGCGAATGGGAATTGCGCCGCACCGGCGGCGTCTTCATCGATCAGGTCATCCGGCCGACCGGGCTCATCGACCCCGTGGTCATAATCCGCCCGGCCGCCAACCAGGTCGACGATCTGCTTGGCGAGTGCACCGAGCTGGCGCGTAAGGGGCAGCGCGCGCTGGTCACGACGCTGACCAAGCGTATGGCGGAGGACCTGACCGACTATATGCACGAAGCCGGGCTCAAGGTGCGTTACGTGCATTCCGATGTCGACACGCTGGAGCGCATCGAAATTATCCGTGACCTGCGCCTCGGCGTGTTCGATGTACTGGTCGGGATCAACCTGCTGCGCGAGGGCCTGGATATTCCCGAATGCACGCTGGTCGCGATCCTCGACGCCGACAAGGCCGGCTATCTGCGGTCGCAGACGTCATTGATCCAAACCATCGGCCGCGCCGCCCGCAATATCGAAGGCCGCGCCATCCTCTACGCCGACGAGATGACCGAATCGATGAAGACGGCCATCTCGGAGACCAACCGGCGGCGTGAAAAACAGCAGAAGTTCAACGCCGAAAACGGCATCACCCCGGCCTCCATCAAGAAACAAATCGGCGACATCCTCGAGAGCGTCTACGAACGCGACCATGTCACCGTGCCGACCGGCGACGGCGAAATGAAGCATTTGGTCGGCAAGGACCTGACCGACTACGTGGCCGATCTCGAGACCCGAATGCGGGCCGCCGCCGCCGACCTCGAGTTCGAGGAAGCGGCGCGCCTGCGTGACGAGATCCGCCGCCTCGAAACCGAAGATCTTGGCGTTGTCGCGTCGCGTTACGCCGACCCCGGCAGCAGGCCGAACAAAGGCAGAGGACGCCGTGGGCGGCGGCGCTGATCGGATAACGGGTCATACGCCGCTTGACGTGGCATCCGCCTGTCCCCTATCTCCCGGGGTCGCCGGTCGCTCGGGCCGCGATGGTGGGGCCAAGTCGTCGCACGCGGTGAGGGGTAATCCAATTCGAGGCTGCACAAGCCCATGATGTTCGTCCTAGTCGTCGTGGGGCTCGTGATCCTGCTCGTTGGCGCCGAGTTCCTGGTCCGCGGTGCGGTCGGGTTGGCCAGCCGGTTGGGCGTGTCGAAGCTGGTCATCGGGCTGACCGTGGTCGCATTCGGAACCTCGGCGCCGGAATTGGTGGTCAGCGTGACGGCCTCGCTCCGCGGCGCGTCGGAAATCGCCCTCGGCAATGTCGTCGGCAGCAACGTCTGCAATATCATGATGGTTCTCGGCGCGGCGGCGATCGTCCGTCCGATCGTCTGCACGACCCCCTGGCTGGTGCGCGACGGGATCAGTGTCCTGGCCGCCACCGTCCTGATGATCGTAATCGGCGCCCTGGGCGAATACACGGCGGTTCACGGTGTTCTGTTCCTGACCCTGTTGGCGCTATTCCTCTACTATTGCTATCACACCGAGCGGCGCGCGCCGGCCCGGGCGACCCACGCCAGCGAAGTCGATGAGGTGAGCGGCGTTCCGTCGACGACGGCTTATGCGGCCGGCCTGCTTTTCGGTGGTCTTATCGCCGTCGTTGTGGGATCCGAGCTTCTGGTGATGGGCGCCATCGACATCGCCCGGTTCTTCGGCGTTTCGGAGTCGGCCATCGGTTTGACGCTGATCGCGTTCGGCACGTCGCTGCCGGAGCTGGCGACGGTTCTGGTGGCGGTCGCGCGGGGGCACGATGATATCGCCGCCGGCAATGTGCTCGGCAGCAATCTGTTCAATATCCTCGGCGTGCTCGGGGCGGCGGCAATCACCGCCCCGGTGCCCGTCGTCCCGGCTATGCTGACCTTCGATTTCTGGATCATGCTGGGCGCCGTCCTCGTCTTACTGCCCTACATGATTTCCGGACGGAAACTGGGCCGCGTCACGGGAACCGTTTTCGTGATCGTCTATGTCGGTTTCGTCGCCGCGCAATTCTTGGGGTTTTCGGGGATGCCCAACCATGTCTGAAGGCGTTGACCGTCGTCATAGTTCGGAGCCATGACCACGAACAAATCTGACCCTCGCACCGCGTTGGTGACCGGCGCCGCCAAGCGGATCGGCCGCAGCATCGCGCTCGATCTTGCCGCCGCCGGCTGGGCGGTGGTCGTGCATTACGGCGCCTCCAAGGAGGACGCCGAGAACACGGTCGCCGAGATCACCGCCGGTGGCGGCCGGGCGGTTGCCATCGGCGCCGACTTGTCGAACGAGGCCGAAGTCCAGCCCCTGGTCGAAAAGGCGGCCGACGCCTTGGGCCCGTTGACCTGTCTCGTCAATTGCGCTTCGACCTTCGAAATGGACCTTCATCACACGGCGACGCGCGAGTCGTGGGATCGGCATTTGGACGTCAATCTCAGGGCCCCTTTCGTGCTGTCGCAGAACTTCGCGCGGCAGCTTCCGGCGGAAGGCGATGGCAACATCATCAATCTTCTGGACCAACGGGTGTGGAGCCTGACGCCCTATTTCATGTCCTATACCGTGAGCAAATCCGGTCTATGGACGCTGACCCGGACGCTCGCGCTGGCGTTGGCCCCGCGGATCCGGGTCAACGGGATCGGACCGGGACCGACCCTGCCGAGCAAGCACCAGAGTGCAGACCAGTTCGAACGGCAGGCGCTTGCCATGCCCCTGCGGCGCGGCGCCACGCCCGGGGAAATTTGCGGTGCGGTACGCTTTATCCTTGCGACACCTTCGATGACCGGGCAAATGATAGCCCTCGACGGCGGCCAACATCTCGGCTGGGCACAACCCCAGGAGATCGTCGCCGCCGACGGTTGACCGACGGGCCGCCGGCAAGAGCGGCCGAGACGCGACGAGGTACGAGATGAGCCGGTCCAATGTCGTACAACCCTTTCCCCTCGCCGACGGGCGCGCCGGAACACGTCACGTATTCGTACGCGACCTCGTTCTTCCCGCCGATATCGGCGTGCATCATCACGAGCACGGGCGCCAGCAGCAGGTACGGATCAATTTGGACCTGTCGGTTCACGAGGGAAATGCCTCGGCCGACGATGACTTGGCCAATGTCGTCTGCTACGAGCGGATCGCCGACCGGGTCCGCCTCATCGTCGCCGAGGGCCATGTTCGATTGGTCGAGACATTGGCCGAGCGCATCGCCGACATGTGCCTCGCCGACCATCGCGTCGCGATCGCGCGGGTGCGTATCGAAAAGCTCGAGGCGCTGTCCGATGCCGAAAGCGTCGGTGTCGAAATAGAACGGTTCAACGGTGGCGCCTAAGCGATCGCGAGGCGGCAAAAACCGTTACCAAAATCAGTCATTTGTACACAGTGCCAATTGCGCCTCCAATCGGTCGCGAACGAATCTGAAACTCGCCGGATTGTGACAGATTCATGGCCATATCGGCAGAATTTATCATTATATTTCACTTAGTTAGAATATGTGCCTAAAAATTAGGCAATGAGGAGAATATGAGGCGGATGCTTGACCTGCTTCCCGCGCGGGGCCATTTCCCACAAACTTACCCACAGAAATCGTGGATATCTATCTGGCGCCGATCAAAGTCCGCCGATTTCAGTCGCTTAGCCGATTGCCGGGGCGTGATTGGCGCCGATTTTCCGTTATGGTTAACAAAAAGTTAACGACGCTACGATCGAGTTCTCGAGGCCGCACGCGAAGCCGCCATTGACCGTCGGCCGGCAAATCGGACAATCGGGCCTACGCCATGAATGAAACCGCATCGACCGATTTGACCACTCAACTCGACCGCGGCGGCGCCGTCGTCCGGGCCGCCGTGGAGACGATGCCGTCGCGGCCCGGCGTCTATCGCATGCTCGACCGAAAGGGCGACGCGGTCTATGTCGGCAAGGCCAAGAACCTGCGCAAGCGGGTGGTGACCTACGCCCATGTCGGCAAGCTGCCGGTTCGTCTCCGCCGCATGATCGCCGAGACCCAGTCGGTGGAAGTTGTCGTGACCCATACCGAAGTCGAGGCATTGCTGCTCGAGAGCAACCTGATCAAGAAACTGAAACCGCGCTATAACGTTCTCCTCCGCGACGACAAATCGTTTCCCTATATTCTTCTCACCGCCGACGGCGAGTGGCCCCAGGTTGTCAAATATCGCGGCAGCCGTTCGGCGCCCGGTGAGTATTTCGGCCCCTTCGCCTCCGCCGGCGCCGTCAATCGCACCCTGGCCTCGCTGCAGCGCGCCTTCCTGCTGCGCTCGTGCTCGGATTCGGTGTTCAAGAGCCGCAGCCGGCCGTGCCTGCTCTATCAGATCAAGCGGTGCGCCGCCCCCTGTGTCGGACACATCTCGGAGCCCGAATACGCCGCGCTGGTCGAAGAGGCGCGACAGTTCCTTTCCGGTCGCAGCCAGCAGATCCAGCGCAAGCTGGCGACCCGGATGGAAGCGGCGAGTGCCGAGTTGCGCTACGAAGCGGCCGCCGCCTACCGCGACCGCATCCGGGCGCTGACCCAGATTCAGGCCAAGCAGGACATCAACCTGGCCGGGGTCGGCGACGCCGACGTCATCGCCATTCATCAGACCGGCGGCCGCACGTGTATTCAGGTCTTCTTCTTTCGCGCCGGTCGCAATTACGGCAACCGCGCCTACTTTCCGCGCCACGACCCCGACGAGCTGGTCGACCGCGTATTGGCGGCTTTCTTGGGCCAGTTCTACGACAACAAGCCGGTGCCGCGGACCGTTCTGCTGAGCCTCGTGCCGACGGAACTGACCCTGATCGAAAAAGCCCTGCGCGCCCACAGCGGCCACGCCGTCGATATCCGGACGCCGCAGCGCGGCGCCAAACGGAAGCTGGTCGACCACGCACTGGCCAATGCCGAAGAGGCGCTGGCGCGGCACCTGGCGGAAAAATCGTCGCAACAGCGGCTGCTCGATGGTGTCACCGAGGTGTTCGGTCTCGACGGCCGGCCGCAGCGCATCGAAATCTACGACAACTCCCATGTCGGCGGTACCCATGCGGTCGGCGGCATGGTCGTGGCCGGGCCGGACGGCTTCATCAAGAACGCCTATCGCAAGTTCAACATCAAGTCCGCGGCACGTGACGGCGGGCCGGGCACGATCGCGCCCGGAGACGATTACGGCATGATGCGAGAGGTGTTGCGGCGGCGGTTCGCCCGCGCGCTGAAAGAGGATCCGGAACGCAGCGCCGAGCACTGGCCGGACCTGGTGCTGATCGATGGCGGACGGGGTCAGCTCAATGCCGCGCTTGCGGTCCTCGCCGATCTCGGCATCGAGGACCTCGCGTTGGTCGCCATCGCAAAAGGGGCCGACCGCGATGCCGGCCGCGAATCCTTTCATATGCCGGACCGGAGGAGCTTTTCGTTACCGCCCAAGGACCCGGTTCTGTATTTTCTTCAGCGGCTCCGGGACGAAGCCCACCGATTCGCCATCGGCAGCCACCGCGGCCGCCGCTCGAAAGCGATCGGAACATCGATTCTCGATCAGGTCGACGGTATCGGCGCACGCCGCAAACGCGCACTGCTCAATCATTTCGGTTCGGCGGCCGGAGTCGCCAAGGCCGGACTCGGCGATCTCGAAGCGGTCGCCGGGATTAGCAAATCGGTAGCAAAAAAAGTTTATGATCATTTTCATGCGGATGGGTAGTATGGAGCCTGCCGGCGTGGAGCCGAACGAGGTGTCGAAAGACGGGGTGCAATGATTACGTCATTGCCGAATATGCTGACGCTGTCGCGGATTGCGGTCATTCCGATGATCGTGGCGCTGTTCTTTGTCGACGGCGACGCGGCGCGATGGGCCTGTTGCGCTCTGTTCACGATGGCCGCCATCACCGACTATTTCGACGGCTACATCGCCCGCAGCCGCCAGCTGGTATCGAACCTGGGACGCTTCCTCGATCCGGTTGCCGACAAGCTCCTGGTGGTAACAGTGATACTGATGTTGGTCGCCTTCGACCGCATGTCGCTGATCACCGTGCTGCCGGCGGTCATCATCCTATGCCGTGAAATCATCGTTTCGGGTCTGCGCGAGTTCTTGGCCAGCCTGCAGGTCGGCCTGCCGGTAACCACGTTATCGAAGTGGAAAACCGGAATTCAGATGGTCGCGCTGGGCTTCCTCATCGTCGGCGATGCCGGCCCCGGTTTCATCCCGGTTCAGTTCATCGGCGAGTTGGGGCTGTGGCTCGCGGCTCTGTTGACGTTCGTGACCGGATACGACTACCTCCGCGCCAGCGCACCCTATATGGTGGACGACAAGAAGGGGCGCCCTTCCGCTGACCGTGGCAACGGCGCCAAGTCGGCCGGCGTCACGCGCTAGAGCGCTAATACGAACCAGCAGCCGGAGACTTTTCGAACGTGAAGATTTTCGGCCTTGCCGGATGGAGCGGTAGCGGCAAGACGAGGCTTGTCGTCAACCTGCTGCCTGCGTTGGTCGGACGCGGCCTGTCGGTGTCTACCCTGAAACATGCCCATCGTGGCTTTGACGTCGACCAGCCGGGCAAGGACAGCTATGAGCACCGCCGGGCCGGCGCCACCGAAGTCCTGGTCTCGTCGCCGCGACGGTGGGCGCTGATGCACGAGATTCGCGGCGAAATCGAACCGACGAGCGCGGAATTGATCGGCAATCTGGCGCCGGTCGACCTGGTCCTGGTCGAAGGCTTCAAGCAAGACGATTACGATAAGCTCGAGGTCCACCGTCCGGCGGTCGGCAAGCCGTTGCTGTGCCATCATGACCCCAAGGTCGTCGCGGTGGCGTCGGACGCGCCCGTGCCGGGGCTTGATATCCCGGTCATCGATCTCAATGATATTAGTGCCGTCGCAGATTTCGTGATCGCCCACTGCGATCTCAAATAGGGACGATCAATGGCGCAACTCTCGGATGACTGCTTTGCCGGTGGCGGCGAATTGATGCCGACCGACGAGGCGCTGGCCCTACTTGAGGAGCGGTTGACCACCGTCTGCGAGGTGGAAACGGTAATGCTGCGGGAAGCGCTGGGTCGGGTTCTGGCCGAAGACATTGTCGCCGAAATCTCGGTTCCGCCGCACCGCAATTCGGCGGTCGACGGCTACGCCGTCCATTTCGACGACCTCGGCGGCGAGACCGATACCCGTCTGCCGGTGGTCGGGCGCGCGGCGGCGGGTCATCCGTTCGACGGCACCGTCGGGCGTGGCCAAGCGATCCGTATTTTTACCGGTGCGCCCGTCCCCGAGGGCCCCGACACCATCCTGATGCAGGAGGACTGCCGCGAGACCAACGGTGATGTCGAGATCGCTCCCGGCATCAAGCGCGGCGCCAATCTACGCAACGCGGGCGAAGATATTGCCGAGGGCGATACGATTCTGCATGTCGGCCAGCGCCTGCGGCCGCAGGATCTCGGCTTGGCCGCCTCGGTCGGTCGGACGGCACTCAAAGTCTACCGGCCCTTGACGGTGGCCCTGTTCTCGACCGGGGACGAGATCCGCGAACCGGGAGAGGAATTGCCGCCCGGGTACGTCTACGATTCCAATCGTCACACGCTGACCGCGCTCCTCGACAACCTCGGCTGCCGCGTCATCGACCTCGGCATACTCCCCGATGAGTTCGCAGCCATCCGCGATGCCCTCGACCTGGCGGCGCGGTCGAGTGATCTCATCATGACCTCGGGCGGCATGTCGGTCGGCGAGGAGGACCACGTCAAGGCCGCGGTCGAGGCGCTCGGCGCGCTGCATTTCTGGCGGCTGGCGATCAAGCCGGGCCGGCCCATGGCCCTCGGTCAGGTCGACCGGGTGCCGTTCGTCGGCCTGCCCGGCAATCCGGTGGCGATGATGGTGACATTCCTCCGTTTCGCGCGCCCGGCGATTCTCCGCCTGGCCGGCGCCGGCGATATTTCGCCGCACCTCTTCAAGGTCACCGCCGGGTTCGACCATCGCAAGAAGACCAAACGGCGCGAATGGGTCCGGGTGCGGCTCGAAGACGATGGTGCCGGCGGTTGGGTCGCGGCCAAATTCCCCCGCGCCGGCGCCGGCATCCTGTCGTCGATGGTCGAAGCCGATGGGCTCATTGAATTGCCTGAGGACTTGACCCAGTTAAAGGCGGGGACGATGGTGGACTATCTGCCGTTTAGCGAGTTTCGCCTATGAAGGTGCTCTATTTCGCCTGGCTCAAGACGCGCGCCGGAATCGCCGCCGAAGAGGTGGCGCCGCCCGCCGAGGTCACGACCGTCGGAACCTTGATCGACTGGTTGAAAACGCAAAGCGAAGGCCACGGCGAGGCCCTGGCCAACACCAAGATTATCCGTGTTGCCGTCAATCACGAATTCGCCGACTTCGATCACCCGGTCAAGAGCGGCGATGAGGTGGCGTTCTTCCCGCCGGTGACCGGCGGTTAGTCGCGCGTCATGATTCGCGTTCAGCAAGAGGATTTCGACGTCGGCGCCGAGATCAAGGCGCTGAGCGCCGGGCGACCCGATATCGGCGCGATCGTCTCGTTCAGCGGATTGGTTCGCGATAGCGCCGACGGCGCCGCGGTCGGCGCGATGACCCTCGAGCACTATCCGGAAATGACCGAAAAGCAATTGGCCGCCATCGAACGCGAGGCCCGCGAGCGCTGGCCGCTGTCGGCGTGCCTGATCATTCATCGCTTCGGACGTCTCGAACCCGGCGACCAGATCGTCCTCGTGGTTACCGCTTCGGCCCACCGCCGCGCCGCGTTCGAAGCCTGCGCCTTCCTGATGGATTGGCTGAAGACCAAGGCGCCGTTCTGGAAGCTCGAGGAGACGCCGGACGGTCCGAAGTGGGTCGACGCCCGCCATGAAGACGACACCGCCGCCGCCCGCTGGCGCGAAGACTGAAGCGTAAATCGGTGTCGGACCAAGCCTGCCGCGACACGCACACGCGCCACGCCGCCGCTGCGACGCGACGGCGAATTACCGGTTCAGTTTACAGGTGGGAAAGCTAAACTCGCCGCCAGGCGGCGCGCGCTTGGCCCTGCCGAAGGTTTACCCTTCGACGTTCTGTAGATTGACGGCTTTTGGGCCCCGTGCGTCCGGCTGAACGTCGAAGCTGACCTTTTGGCCCTCCGACAAATAGCCCAGCCCGGATTTCTCGACCGCCGAGATGTGAACGAAAACGTCCTTCGAGCCATCGTCGGGGGTGATGAATCCGAAGCCACGCGTGGTGTTGAAGAATTTTACAGTTCCAGTCGCCATTTCCTGCTTCTTTCTAACCCAGGGACATACGCCGGAACGACGGTTCCGGCGCTCGTAGGTGGTGCCACGGGTTCGGCAGGAAAACGCTTAGACCGAGTACGGCCAAGCCAATCCAAAGGCACGAATTGTGGCAGTCACGCGGCGAACTATGAAGTCACCGGACGTTCAAGGCAAGCGTTTTCCGAGATACAAGAATGGCTTGCGGTGTGACATTTCAGCGGCCGACCGGAGGCGTCGACAGATCGAAATCGGGATCGTTCTGTTCATGCCGATCCGTATCCAGTCAGCGACCGTCCGGCCGCCGGTCGATTTCAATCCGGACCGGTGTCGTTCGGCGTCGTGACGCCTAAGCCGCCGACGCGCTTGCCGCCGCCGTCGAATCGTCGTCGCGCAACACCTCGGTGTCGTAGTCGGCCATCAGCTGACGGGTGATTTCTCCGACCTCGAACGTATAAGGACCGATCTCGCGGATTGGCGTCACCTCGACCGCCGTGCCGGTGATGAACGCCTCGCTCGCGGTCTCCAATTCGTCCGGCATGATGGCCCGCTCGACGATCTCGTAGCCGCGCCGCCGGGCCAAATCGATCACCGTGCGCCGGGTGATACCGTTGAGGAAACAATCCGGCGTCGGCGTATGAATGACGCCGTCGACCACCATGAAGAAATTGGCCCCGGTGGCCTCGGCGATCCGGCCGCGGTAGTCGAGCATCAACGCGTCGTTGTAGCCCTCGGCCTCGGCGGCGTGCTTGGACAAGGTGCAGATCATATAAAGACCGGCGGCCTTGCTTGCCGTGGGCGCGGTTTCCGGCGCCGGCCGCCGCCACTTTCCGAAGGTCATACGGATGCCCTCGAGGCGCGCTTCGGGCGTGAAATAGGCGGGCCAGTCCCACGCCGCGATGGCCAGGTTGATCTGCGTGTGCTGGGCCGAGACCCCCATCATTTCGGCGCCCCGCCATGCGACCGGACGGACATAGCCGTTGTGGATGTTCTGCTCGGCGACGATGAGACGGCAGGCATCGTCGATCTCCTGGCGGCTATAGGGGATCTCGAAATCGAGGATCCGCGCCGAATTGAGCAGGCGTTGGCTATGCTCGGCAAGCTTGAATATGCGACCGCTGTAGACCCGCTCGCCCTCGAATACGGCGCTGGCATAGTGCAGCGCGTGCGTCAGGACGTGAACTTTGGCATCGCGCCAGGGCGTGATCTTGCCATTGAACCAAACCACGCCGTCGCGGTCGTCGAAGGGTATGAGTGACATATTCTCGATCCTGCCGTTAAGGTTATTACAACAACGCCAGCCGTAACGAAATTTTATATCGCATATGACCGTGTTTTCGTTAAATGCTTGCCATCGGTAGCAGGCCACGGCATATATGTCAACATGACTGACATAAAATCCGGATTCAATCCTCTGTTCCTGCGCGACGAGGATTTGCGGCAAGCGATGGAGCTCCTGTTCTTCGCCTACCGCGACTTCACCGCCGAGCCCGACGCGATCCTCAAGGAGTACGGATTTGGCCGCGCCCACCACCGGGTGATCCACTTCGTCGGCCGCAACCCGGCGATCAGCGTCTCGGAGCTGCTCGCCATACTGAGGATCACCAAGCAGAGCCTGTCACGGGTGCTCGGGCAGCTCATCGGCCAGGGCTACATCCTTCAGCGCCCGGGACCGACCGACCGCCGCCAGCGGCTGCTCGAATTGACCGAAAAAGGCGTCGCCTTCGAGGAACGGCTGTCGCGCGGCCAGCGTGACCTGATTGCGGGCGCCTATCGCGGTGCCGGGGCGGAGGCGGTCGACGGCTTTCGCAAGGTGCTGCTCGGCCTGATCAATGCCGACGACCGGCCCCGGTTCACGCGCTAGCGATACCGCGCCTTGGTTGCGTTCGGTTTCTCTCCGAACCTCGGCGAATTGTGTCAAACGCGAGTCCCCCCTAGCCAATAACTCCTTGTTTCCGTATGCTGATTTCGTGACCCAGGAAACGTCCCACATTCTTGTCGTCGACGACGATCGCCGGTTGCGGGAACTGCTCAGTAAATATCTGACTGAAAATGGGTTCCGCGTGTCGACCGCGGCCGATGCGGCGGCGGCGAAGGTTCAGATCGAGGCCCTGCAATTCGATCTCATTGTCGTCGACGTCATGATGCCGGGGGAAAACGGACTGGAGCTTACCCGTACCTTGCGCACCGCGGAGAACGCGGTGCCGGTCCTGTTGCTGACCGCGATGGGCGAGGCGGAGGACCGCATCGCCGGACTTGAGGCCGGTGCCGACGACTATCTCGCCAAGCCGTTCGAGCCGCGCGAGCTGTTGCTTCGTATCCGCACGATCCTGCGCCGGGCGCCGCCCCAGACCGCGATTCAGACCCAAGTCAATTTGGGCGAGCTGCGCTTCGACCTCGACCGCGACGAGTTGCGCGAGGGCAACAACGTCATCCGCCTGACCGATGCCGAGATCCGGCTGCTGCGTGTCCTGGCGGAGAACGCCGGCCGGGCGGTCTCGCGCGAGGAGTTGACCCACCGCAGCCAGATCCACGGTAACACGCGGACCATCGACGTCCATATCGCGCGGTTGCGGCGCAAGATCGAGAGCAATCCCAAGGTGCCGCGCTATCTGCGAACGCTGCGCGGCAGCGGTTACATCCTGCGTCCGGATTAGATCGCTACGGAATCGGCGCCCAAGCGATGTGGCGACACGTAAAACGCCTGCTGCCGAAAACGCTGCTTGCCCGATCGCTGCTGATCATCGTCATGCCGTTGATCGTGATCCAGGTAGTGATGGCGTTCTTCTTCTACAATGCGCACTGGTACCTGGTGAATACGCGAATCGCGGAGGCGATTGCCGGCGACATCGCGGTCATCGCTCAGCAGTTCAGCGACTTTCCCGGCGGTGAAAACCAGGCCTGGATGATGACCCAGTCGCAGGAACGCATGGGCATGCAGGTGCTCTACCGCGACGGCGAGACGATTTCCGACGAACCCGCCTTCGTCTCCAAATGGTCCGCCCCCTACTTCCTCACCGCCGCCCTCGACAAGCTGCTGCCACCGCCCTATCGGATCGACGGTCAGCGCTATCCGCGCGAGGTCTTTGTCGATGTCCAGGCGCCGGCGGGGACGATCCGAATCGTCGTCCCCGAAACCCGCTTCGCAACGTCGAACACCTACATCTTCGTGCTTTGGATGGGCGCCACATCGCTGATCCTGTTCCTTGTCGCGACCGCGTTCATGGGCACCCAAACCCGCCCCATCCGCCGCCTCGCCCGCGCCGCCGACGCCTTCGGCAAAGGCCGCGACGTGCCCGGATTCACGCCGTCCGGCGCCGCCGAGGTGCGCCAGGCCGCGGCCGCCTTCCTCACCATGCGGGAACGCATCCGGCGCCAGATGAGCCAGCGCGTGGAAATGTTGGCCGGTGTCTCGCATGATCTGCGCACGCCGCTGACCCGGCTCAAGCTGCAGCTCGCCATGCTCAGCCAGTCGCCGGAGGTCGAGGCCCTCAAGCATGACGTCGACGAGATGGAGACCATGCTCGAGGGCTATCTCGCCTTCGCCCGCGGCGAAGGCGCCGAGGCGTCCGAGGATACCGACCTCGCCGAAATTCTGCGCGAGGTCGTCAATGACGCGCGGCGCGAAGGCAGCCAGATCCGGCTGGTCACCGATTCAAGCATTGTCCTGCCGGTGCGGCCGGTGGCGATCAAGCGCAGTGTCACCAATCTGGTCACCAACGCCCAGCGCCACGCCAAGCACGTCGAGATCGAAGCCGGCCGCCACAACGGCGCGGTCGAGATCACCATCGACGACGACGGTCCGGGCATTCCGGAAGAGGAGTACGAGGGTGTGTTCAAACCCTTTTACCGGCTCGAACCGTCGCGCAATCGGGAAACCGGCGGCACCGGGCTGGGGTTGACCATCGCTCGCGACGTGATCCGAGGTCACGGCGGCGACATCCGCCTCGGCAAATCGCCGCTCGGCGGCCTGCGTGCCCAACTTACATTGCCGTTGTAGGAACTCTCAGCCGCCGCGCCGCGCCGGCGGTGCGAGCGATGGCATAGACAGACGAAGTCGGTCGGCCTTAGAAACCCGGCTTGAGATCGCCACCAACCCGTAGTGGTCGGGACGGCTTCGCGCGGCAGCGAATGGGTGCGCCGTTCAGCGCGCGGTTCCGGACAGGCCTCGGCCGCCGCCGGCCAACCAGTCTTCGAACTTTGCCGACAGATCGTCCTGGTGGGTCGCCCACCACGCGGCGTCGGTCTGCAGCGCGTTGGTCAGGTGCTCGGGGGCGGTCGGCAGCATCGCCTTGACCTTATCCCCGATCAGCGCCATCGACGATTTCCGCGCCGGCCCGTAGGAAATGTATTTGGTCTGTTCCGCGAGCTGGCGGGAGCTGGTGGCAAAGCGAATGAAGTCCATCGCCTTGCTGCGATTCACCGTTCCCTTGAGAATTCCCCACGAATCGATGTCCCAGATCTGGCCGTCCCACAACACCGAATAGTCCTTGCCTTCCTCGACGATGGGGCGATACATGCGCCCGTTCCAGACCGAGGTCATGACGACCGCGCCGGATTCGAGCAATGCGACTGGTTGCGATCCCGATTCCCACCACACGACGCTCGACTTGATCTTGTCCATGACGGCAAACGCGCGCGCTTGGCCTTCTTCCGATTCCAGCGTCTGGTAGACCTGGTCCGGCGCCACGCCGTCGGCCATCAGCGCCCACTCCATGATCACCTGCGGTTCGCGTCTGATGCCGCGGTTGCCAGGAAATTTCGTGACGTTGAAAAAATCCGCCAGCTGGGTCGGGGGATCGTTGCCGAAAATCTTGTTGTCATAGCCGATGACGTTGGACCAGATCGTTTGACCGACTCCGCATTCGGTGAACGCGCCGGGTATGAAATCCTCGGCCGCCGACACGCCGTCGATACCGGGCGGCAGGGTGTTGTGGTTTATTTTCTCGACCAGGCCATCGCGGCATGCCCGGATGAGATCGGACAGCACGAAATCCACCACATCCCAGGTCACGTTGGCGGTTTCGACCTGTTCCCGGATCCCATCGAGTCCGCCGTTGTAGGTTTCCATCGACACCCATTCGCCGATGCGTTGGCGGAACGGCTGAACGTAGGCCAGCATCTGGCTCCTGGTGTAACTGCCGCCCCAGGAGACGACGGTCAGATCCTTGCTGGGCCCGGTCTGCGCGACAGACGGATTGGGCAGCAAGAGCAGAACGGACAGGCCAAAGGCCACGGCCAAGGAATACCAACGCATCTCTTATCCCTCCAATTCGATCACGACCATTCGCCGCCCGGCGCGATCAGGCGTGCAGTTCCCCGCTGAGGCTCGTGCCGTCGGGCGCTTCCTTCTTGGTCGGCGCGGCGACCGCACTCGAATCCTCGTTCAGCGACTTGACGATGCCCCAGCTCATGAGGAGCATGATCACGCTGATCGGCAATGCCGCCGCGATGGAGGCGGTCTGCAGCGCTTTCAAGCCGCCGGCAAGTAGTAGGACGGCCGCCACGAAGCCTTCGCCGACCCCCCATATGATGCGGAACCTCTGCGGCGGATTGTCGTCACCCATGCTGAGCATGGTGGTGATGACGAGGGTGCCCGAATCCGATGAGGTGATGAACCAAGTCGCCAGCAGGAAGGTCGCCAACGCCGCCATCGCCCAATTCAACCAGGCTAGGTCGGTCACCCGTTCGATGGTGCCGTAGAGCGCCGCGGGCAGGTTCCAATCGCGGATCAATTGCGCGATACCCGCCGTTCCGACGCCGCCGTCCGCGTTCAACTCCAAGTATATCGCGTTGCCGCCGAAGATGCAGAGCCAGAAGAAGGCGAGCGTCGTCGGTACGAACATCACACCGACCATAAACTCGCGAATCGTGCGGCCGCGGCTGATCCGCGCGATGAACATGCCGACAAACGGCGCCCAGGAGATCCACCAGCCCCAATAGAAGATGGTCCAGCCGCCCTGCCACGCCGCGTCACCCGGCGAGTTGAAAGTCTGGAAACCCATCGGAATAACGTTCCACAGATAGTCGCCGACCGTGGTTATGAAGAAGCCCAACAGCCACTTGGTCGGACCGCCAAACAGGAAAAAAGCGAGCAACACGACACTCAACCAAATGTTCCATTCGGAAATGATTCGAATGCCGTTGCCGACACCGGACACGGCCGACATTGTCGCGACGATGGAGATGATGGCGATCAGTATGACTTGTGTCGTCGTGCCGGGATCGACGCCGAACAGGACATTGAGCCCGGTCGCCATCTGGCTGACACCGAGGCCGAGCGAGGTGGCGACACCGAACACCGTGCCGAAGACTGCCAGCAGATCGACCGCATGGCCGACCGGCCCGTAGATCCTGTCGCCGATGACCGGATAGAGCGCCGAGCGCAGGGTCAGCGGCAGCTTCTTGCGGAAGCCGAAATAGGCCAGACAGAGGCCAATCACCGTGTAGACGGCCCAGCCATGGAATCCCCAGTGGAAGTATGTCACCCGCATCGCATAGACCGCGCGGTCCGCGGTCATCTCGGTTACCAGCGCGTGGTCGGCGAAGGGATTGTTGGGATAGCCCCAAGGCTGCGTGTTGTCGAAATAGAACATCGGCTCGGCGATGCTGAAGAACAGCAACCCGATTCCGACGCCGGCCGAAAACAGCATGGCGAACCAGGAGAAGTTGCTGAATTCGGGTCTGCTGTCGTCGTCGCCGAGCCTGACCTTACCGTGGCGGCTGAACATCAGGTAGAAGCACACGAATAGCATGACGACCACGGCGCTGATGTAGTACCAGTTCAGCGCCGACTCGATCCAACCGCGGATCGCGGAGTAGATGGAATTGGCGAATTCGACGTTGAGGGCGGTGAAGACGACAAACGCCGCAACCATTCCCTTGGACGCAAGCCCCATGGCCGGGTGAAGACCCTTCCAAATGCCGCGCTCCGCCACATGTCCCGATTTCTTCTCTGCCATCGCCATCATCCCCTGCTCGTGCGTGCGCGGCATAGCGCACAGGCTCCCTTAGGAGATCATATGCCAACACAGGCTTCGAAGGCCAATGTCTTGTGTAGCGACCCTTTATGCACGAATAGCGACCTCTGGTCGGGATTTTCGCGGCGCGCCCGTGGAACGGCGGCGATGGCGACTGACGGCCGCGCCGACGAGGCTATTCGCGGATCGGTCAGCCCGCCTTCGTGGCCGGTGACCGGCGATTATCGGCAAACGGACCCGGCGCTGCGGACCGCTGTGGTACGCGCTATCCTGGCTTGACGGCGCCGATATATGCCGGCAACGGCACGTCCGGCAGCAGCCGTGGGTCCGGCTCGGGCGGGCCGGCGATGGCGTGAAAGGGTACTACTCCGGCCCAGACCGGCCAGTCGTAATCCTCGTCGTCGTCGACCGGCGGCCCGCTGCGGATTTTTGCCGACACCTCGTCGATGGCCATCGACAGCATGGTCGTCGCCTTGATCTCCTTGTCGAGCGGCGGCCGCAGCTCGGCCCAGCGCCCGGGCAGGATCCGCTCCATGAAGGTCTCGAGATGGGCCATCATGCGCGCGCTGTCGGTTTCCTTGTCGGCACGACCGAGCAGCATCACCGAGCGGTAGTTGACCGAATGGTGGAACGCCGAGCGAGCCAGCACCAGCCCGTCATTGTGGCTGACCGTCAGGCAGACCTCGACGCCGTCGACCGCCCGCAGCATGCGGCTGGCCGAAGAACCGTGCCAGTAGACGCGATCGCCTTCGCGCCAATACAGTGTTGGTGTGACATAGGGGGCGCCGTCGAAGACATAACCGACATGGCACAACATGCCGGCATCGAGCACGGCGTCGATGGCGTCGCGATCGTAACGTGCCCGTTCGTGGACCCGGCGCAACCGGACGCGATCGGAAGGCGGTTGCTGGCTCATGGCGGTACTCCCTTTCGCAGCGGGGTTGGATCGGCCTACTGCTAAAGCCTGATTGGCATTATCGAAATAGCCAATTTCTGATAATCTCTTAATACCAGTTTGTGAACACCGTGATTCGATGGATGCGGACCCGGCTCTCTTGACCGTCGCCATTGACCGCACCGCGGCGGAACCGGCGTATCTGCAGCTTTACCGGCAATTCCGGGATCTGATCCTGAACGGACGCCTTGCGCCCGGTGCGCGCCTGCCGTCCTCGCGCGGTCTGGCGGCCGACATCGGAGTATCGCGGACGACGACGCTCGCCGCCTACGACCATCTGCGATCGGAGGGTTATCTCGACGCCCACGCGGGGTCGGGCATGTTCGTGCCACCGGCCCTGCCGGAGGCGTTGTTGAACCGGAAGCTGCCGCATCGCAGCGGGGGACCCGCCCCGGAGACGCCGCCCGCCGAGGGGGTGCCGTCGCTTAGCGGTCGGCCGTTCGACCCCGGCGCCCCGGATGCCGATCGCTTTCCCGCGGCGGAATGGGCGCGTCTCTTGGCGCGGACATGGCGGCGTCCCGATTCGCATTTGCTCCACGATCGCGGCCAGGGCGGTCTGCCGGCGTTGCGGGCTGCGATCGCCGGCCACCTGCGTGCGATGCGCGGCATCGAATGCGGCGCCGACCAGGTCATCGTCACAGCCGGCGTCGGCGAAGCGATCGCATTGCTCGGCCGAGCGCTCGGCCTTGATTCGCGACTGGCCTGGGTCGAGGACCCGGGATACCGCGCGGTCCGCGATGCCCTCGGCAGCGCCGGGCTCGAGGCGGCCCCGATACTGGTCGACGACGACGGTTTCGACGTCGATTTGGCCCGGCGTCTCCGGCCCGGCGCCGGCCTCGCGGTGGTGACACCGTCGCGACAATTCCCGCTCGGCACAACCATGAGCCTGAGCCGCCGCCTGGCCTTGCTCGACTGGGCGCGGGGCGAGAGCGGCTGGATCGTCGAGGACGACTACGACAGCGAGTACCGCTATGCCGGACGGCCCCAGGCCGCGCTCATGAGCCTCGACGACGGTGAGCGGGTGGTCTATGTCGGCAGCTTTTCGAAGGTCATGTTCCGTGCCCTGCGGCTCGGCTACTTGGTCGCGCCGCCACGGCTCGCCGAACGCGTGCTGGCGGCCAGGCGAAGCCTCGGCGCCCAGGCCTCGACCGTGGCGCAGCCGGCGCTCGCCGCGTTCATCGCCGACGGCCGGTTCGCGTCCCATATCCGCCGCATGCGCCGCCTCTACGCCGAACGCCAACAGGCGCTGGTCGCGTCGGTCGGGCGCGAGCTCGAAGGTCGGCTCACGGCGCCGCCGCAGGACGGCGGCATGCATTTGGTCGCTTATCTGACGGACGAGCTCGCTGCACGAATGAGCGACGTCGAGGCGGCGGCACGCGCCGCCGGCGCCGGGATCATGGCGCCGGCCCTTTCCCGCCATTACGCCGAGAGCCCCCCTCGACAGGGCTTGCTGCTCGGCTTTGCCTGCGCCTCTCCCGATGCTCTCGGTGACGCCACCCGGCGCCTCGCCGGCGTTTTGGCCGCGGCCGGCCGACCGAATTGAGTCGGTGACGCCGTTGGGCTAATCTTCCAACGTCGCGAGTGGGCCTCTAACAAGAGAAAAATGGAGGAATAAGATGACGGAGTGGTATGTGAAGGGTCAGGAGCTGGCCAACTGCAATTGCGACTACGGCTGCCCGTGCCAATTCAATGCCCTGCCGACCTATGGCGATTGCCGCGCCGCGGTCGGCTACCGGATCGATGAGGGTCAATACGGCGACGTCTCGCTCAACGGCATGCGAGCCGCCATGATTGCGTCCTGGCCCAAGGCCATCCACGAGGGCGACGGCACCATCCAACATATCGTCGACGAGACCGCGAGCGAAGCCCAGCGCGAGGCCATGCTCAAGATCATGCGCGGCGAGAACACGGAACCGATGACGACAATGTGGTCGGTGTTTTCGGCCATGACCACGACCTTCCTCGACCCGATCGTGGCGCCGATCAGCTTCGACCTCGATATCGATGGCCGGACCGGCAAGCTGAGCATTCCGGGCGTGGTCGAGATTACCGCCGAGCCGATCCGTAATCCGGTCTCCGGCGCCGAGCACCGGGCCCGCATCGAGCTGCCTCATGGCTTCGAGTACCATGTTGCCGAGATGGCCAGCGGTACAACGCGAACCGGTGCCGACGCCGGGATCGAGCTCGCGCTCGACAAGTCCTACACCCAATTGGCGGACATCCACCTGTCGAATACGGGGCGCATGAATTAACCGTGGACCGGTCGGTGCGGGTCGAGGACTGCGACCCGCCGGCCACCGCGGCCGCCGCCGGCTCGGCGCATTCACGGCACGGCGATGGGCGGTCGCGGGTAAGCATTGCCCGGTCGCGATTTTCAGTAGAGACGGCCACCGTTGGGAACCGCTGGGTCGACGCTGACCATGCAGACCTCGCCGTCGGCGTCGGGAAATCCGAGGACCAAGACCTCCGACATCATCTTGCCAATTTGCCGCGGCGGGAAGTTGACCACGGCGGCGACCTGCCGGCCGACCAGGGTCTCCAGGCGGTAATGCGCGGTGATCTGAGCCGACGATTTCTTGACGCCGATCTCGGATCCGAAATCGACCTCCAGAATGAAAGCGGGTTTGCGCGCCTCGGGAAACGGCCTGGCATTGATGATGGTGCCGACCCGGATGTCGACCTTGAGAAAATCGTCGAACGTTATCTCGGGCATGCCGGCCTCCCGTTGCGGCGGCGGACGATATCCCACCAGCCGACCGGCCGCAAACAAAAGGGCCGACCCAAAGGTCGGCCCCGAATTTCTCACCTGAGCGTGAGTTTAGGCGTGGAGGTCATTGATCGCGGTCTTGACCTCATCGATGCCCTCGACAACGCGCTTGTTGACGACATCGAAGGTCTCGTGGGTCGACTTCGAGACCAGGTCGGTAAGCTCCTTGGCGTTGGCCAGGCTCTTCTCGAACGCAACCTTGGTCAGTTCGGCCTGCTTGGCGGCACGGTCGTTAACCTCGGTGATCGCCATCAGTTCCTGTGACGCCTTCTGGAAGGCGTCGACCGACTCCTGAACCAACTCGGCCTGGCGCCGGGCGACGGTCTGCAGGCCCTCGGCCGCGAGCTTATTGGCCGCGCTGACAGCTTCGAAATTCTTTTTCTGCGCTACCAGGAACACGTCAATGTCAAAGCTGGGGACCTTGAAGTCGCCCCAAACTTTGGTGAAATCGGCGGTTGCGAAGGGGAATTCGCCAAACGCGCCATTCGTGGTTTTTGCCATTTCAAATCTCCAGTATTGCAACTATGTTGCAGTGCACAATTTCTACAGCGAATATGCCCCCTGGAGGACCGATCGTCAATAAAATGTTGCAGTGCACAATATGCGACAGGTTGTCGCAGGCGTGAATTGCTGCCAGTCGGTGATCTAGGTGGCGGTGGCGGCGGTCGCCGCCTCGTCGTCACTCCGCCGGCGGCGACAACGGCCGATCGCCGCGTCGACCCGGCCCAAGTTGCGGTCGAGCACCGCCATCGTCTTCGCCATGTCCGGACTGTCGTCGCGGAACCAGGTGCGGAGGGTCAAAAGCCACAGCACCGAAAGCCCCTTGACCCGAAGCCGGCCCCGCAAACCGGCGCTCGACAGGCCGGCCGCTTCCAGCATCCAGGCCATCGAACGCCGGACGCCGCAGCCGGCGCAGGCCAGCGACACCGGATCGGTGCAACAATCGCGCAAGACATTGGCCAGCGCCGGTTTGTAGGCATCGAGCGCGTCGAGACGCCTCATGAGCACGTCGAACAACCGGTCGCGGGCCGATTCCGACGCCAGATCGCCGGAATCCGAGGCCAGCACGATTTCATCGATATGATGCGAGAGGCCGGCCAGAATCGCCGCCTTCGACGGAAACACCACATATATCTCGGCCAGAGACATCCCCGCTTCATCGGCGATATCGGCCAGGGTGACCCGGCTCCAGCCCTGGGTTTCGGCCAGGACCATGGCCGCCCCAATAGCGCGCTCCCGTGGACCGGGGCCCGCCTTGCGGGCGGTCGATTTCTTCTTCGGCGCCTTCTTCTGTGCCATAGCGGTCCCTCCCGAGCCAATCGGGCACCATTATAGCCGATTTTTGCCTTCGGCGCAGGAGCCGCGCTAGGTGATGTCGATGATTGCGCCGCCGGTCATGGCGACGAGGTCGTCGGGGGTCAGCTTGAACACCGCCGAGGGCGTGCCGGCGGCGGCCCAGATCTCGTCGAAGGCCATAAGGTCGCGGTCGATGAAGACGACGACCGGCCCGCCATGCCCGATCGGCGCGACACCGCCGATGGCAAATCCGGTCCGTTCGCGAACAAAATCGGCGTCGGCGCGCCCGAGTTTCTCGCCGAGCGCTTCGGCGACCCGTTTCTCGTTGACGCGGTTGGCGCCGCTGGTGATGACGAGGACCGGGCGGTCCGATGACTTGGCGCGAAAGATCAGCGATTTGGCGATTTGGGCGACCGAGCAGCCGCAGGCCGACGCGGCCTCGGCCGCGGTTCGGGTCGTCGCCGGCATGACCACCACCCGGTTGGCGAAACCCTTCTCCGCGAGCGCGTCCTGGACCCGCTGCGCGCTCGACGGAAGTTTCCCGTCGCTCATTCGGCGAGTTCGCGCGAACGCCGGGTGGCGGCGGCGACGGTGCGGGTGATCAACGGCTGCAACGCGTCTTCGGCCAGCAGCACATCGAGCGCCGCCGCCGTGGTGCCCATGGGGCTGGTCACGTTCTGACGCAGCACCGCCGGGTGTTCGCCGGTGACGTGGACCAATTCGCCGGCACCCGTCACCGTGGCCCGTGCCAATTTCATGGCGAGATCCTCGGGCAGGCCCGCTTCGATCCCGGCGACGGCCAGGCATTCGATCAACGCGAAGACATAGGCCGGACCGCTACCGGAGACGCCGGTCACCGCATCGAGAAGCCCTTCGTCCTCGACCCAGTCGACCTCGCCCACCGCCGACATCAATTGTTCGCACAGCTGCCTTTGGGCTTCGCTCACATTCGGATTGGCGCAGCCGACGGTGATGCCGCGGCCGACGGCTGCCGGCGTATTGGGCATGATGCGCACGATCGCCGCCCCGTCGCCGAGATGGGCGGCGAGACCGGCCAGCGTCTGTCCCGCGGCGATCGACAGAAACACCGTCTCCGGCACCGCATAACGGCGGTAGTCAGGGGCAACCCACGCCATCACCTGCGGCTTGACGGCGAGGACGATGACATCGGGCCGAAAATCCGCGGGCAGCGATTGCGGCTCGGCGACGGCGACGAAATCCCTGTGGGGCAGAGCCACGGTGCCGGCGGCGAATGCGGGTTCGACAATGCCCACGCGCTTGGGCGACAGACCCTCGGCGAGCCATCCGGCAAGCATGGCGCCGCCCATCTTGCCGCACCCGACCAGAAGCAGCGACGTGTCCTTCACGCTCGGACCTCCCTAGATGCTTTAGAGCCCTTTCTGTGAACTCGGAGCCATTCTGACGGAGCGGTTTTGGCCGTCGGGCAGGAGCGAAGAGCGACGACATGCCGAAACATATCGAGCGACGAGCGACGCCCCCGGCGGCCAAAACCGCCCGTCCCGTTGGGTTTCCATCCGGCGGCCGACCACGGCGTCAGCACGCTTGCCCGATGCCTCGGCATCGCGCTGCGCGCGCTTCCTGGTGGACCGGCGCGCCAGATGCGAAACAGAATTGACTCGGAGTTCATAGAAAGGGCTCTAGCTCAGGCCTCGCCGACGGTGTCCAACATTGCCGCCGCGATCGCCTCCATGGAACCCTTGCCGCCCCAGATCACGAACTGGAATGCGGGGTAGAAGCGCTCGCATTCGGTGAGAGCGATATCGACAAGGTCCTCGAGCTGTTCGACGCTGGCGCCGTTCGAACCGCGGTAAAGCGCCGTGTGACGAAAGATCGGCAGGCGCTCCTGGGTCGACAGGTCAAAATGCCCCAGCCACATGCGCCCGTTGATAAGGCACAGCAGTTCGAACACGGCGGGCATCCTATTTTTCGGCACCTTCATATCGAGCACGCACGAAAAATGCATGGCGCCGAATTCACTGTGCCACGAGAAATGGAGATTGTAGCCGCACCACTGCCCGGGGAAGTCGACAACCATTTCGTCTTCGCTCGTGCGGTCGAAGGTCCACTCGTTCGCACTGACGATTTCCTCGATGATGTCCAGCGGGTTGGCGGCTACGGTGTAGGTGGAGCTTGCCAACGACATGGAGTATCCCCCTCTTGGCACCGATTCGGCTCGACCCCCATCGTCTCCGAATCAGCATGTAGTAGATTCACACGAATGACCTACTACAAAATGTAGCCTGCCAAAATGGCGACTCCGCCGCAAGGCCTAAATCACAACATATAGTAGGAAGTATGACCAGTTACCCACAAGTGGGGATAAGTCTGTGGAAAATTGAAAACGGCAGAAAACAGCCGTTCTCGCTTCCCTTCCGGGCTGCGAAATAGGTCCAATTCTTGGACAGAACGCGAATGGAGGAGGCCGACGCGCCGCCGCCCCAAATCCCCCGCCGACCGGCCCGGTCTGTTGCTATAAGATGCCGGGACCGGAACGAAGCCGAAACCCATGACAGACATGTTGGCCGGAAAGACCATTGTCGTGACCGGCGCCGCGTCGGGCATCGGCGCCGCAACGGCGGCGGAACTCAAGCGCCAGGGCGCCGCCGTGATCGGTGTCGATCTCACTCAAGCGGAGGCCGTCGATGAGTTCTTCCTCGCCGACCTCTCCGACCCGGAATCGATCGACGAACTTGCCGCCGCGCTGCCAACCGCGCTCGACGGCCTGTGCAACATTGCCGGACTGCCGCCCACCTTCCCTCCCGAACAGGTGCTGAGGGTCAACGTGCTCGGCCTCAAAAGGCTGACCTATGGCCTCGTCGAAAAGTTCGCCGACGGCGCCGCGATCACCAACCTGGCGTCACTCGCCGGCAGCGGCTGGGCCGATTCCATCGAAACCATCGACGCCCTCGAAGCGGTGGATGATTTCGATGCCCTCGCCGCCTTTTGCGCGACCCACGATGTCACCGGCGCGCGCAGCTATTTTCTCTCGAAGGAAGCGATCGTCGTGTGGACGATGCGGCATAGGTGGACGTGGCGCGACCGCGGCATTCGCATGAATGCAATCAGCCCGGGTCCGGTGGAGACGCCGATCCTGGCCGATTTCCTCGACTCCCTCGGCGATCGGGCGGCGCGCGTCATGGCGCTGATGGATCGGCCCGGCCGCCCGGCCGACATCGCGCCGATCGTGGCCTTCCTGCAATCCGACGGCGCGGCATGGCTACGCGGCGCCAACCTGACCGCCGACGGCGGCATGGCATCGCACATTCTGTGCCGCGAGCACGGTCTCGAATAAGCGCTATTCGAAGGCCGATTCGGCACCCCGATTCGAGACCCCAATCCGGTGGTTCACCGCTGATCCAGGGCGCGGATATCGCCGCCGCGCCACAGGGTGAAGACCAGGACCAGGGCGAGGATCAAGCTGGCCATCGAAATGACGAACGGCAAGTGGATATCGATCGACATCATTTCGCCGCCGATCACGGAGACGATGCCGGCACCAAGGGTGTAAAGCGCCACCGTCACGCCCATGACCCAGCCCTGCTCGCTGTCGTCGACGGCGGCCGAGAACATCGTCAGCGCGGTCGGGTAGTAGACCGCGAAGGGGACGATGAACAAGATGATCAGGACATAGGCCAAGAAGGGCGACGGATTGACGATCGAAAGCGCCGCCGCAACCGCCATGACCGCGAGACTGACGATGATAGTTTGCGTCTTGTCGAAGCGCGCATTGATCGGCGCGACCAGAAAGGCGCTGGCCAGGCCGAGACCGGCACCCATGACGATCAAGGAGAGGGCGTTCTGCAGGGTGTCGAACTGAAACCGGCTGTAGAAGTAATTGTCCATGAACACGTAGAAGCTGTTCAACGCGAGTTGGGCAAAGAAGAAGACAAGGGAAAGCTTGAGAACCGTCGGCCGCTTGGCGGCGGTCCACAGCGTCAGAAAGACCTCCAGGGGCCGGATTTTGAAGGGCCGCCGCTCTCTCTTCTGGTTGTGAAAGAAAACGATGATCAGGGTCATATTGACGACCACCAACAGGGCGGCACAATAGAACGGCAGTTCGAGCGAGGCGAACTCGCCGAGCAGGTCCGCGTCCGACAGCAAACCGCCGATCAGCGGCCCCGCGACCAGACCGACGCTTATGGCCATGACCACGAGGCCCATGAAACGTGCCTTTTGTTGTTCGTTTTCGCTGATGTCGACGAGGGCGGCCTGGGCGATCGGCTGGTTCCCGGCGGTAAAGCCGGTGACCGCGCGCGCGACCAGCAACAACGCGAGGCTGTCCACCTCGAGGGCCGCGATGGTCAGGATATAGCCCAGCAGGTTGCCCGAAAGGCAGATCAGGATGCCTTCCTTGCGGCCAATGAAATCCGAGATCTTCGAGATATAGGCGGCACCGAGGAACCAGCACAAGAAGAAGATCCCCATGGCGAGGCCGAAGTCGAACTGGCGAACGGCCACCGTCGTATCGGCCGGCAACAGGTCCTGGGCCGGGTCCATGATGATCGTGTTGAGGATGGGAATGACTAGGCCCTGGCTCATGACATCCAGGGCGACCACCATCAGCAGCGCAAAGCCGGCGATTTTCACCTTGGTCCACCCGGTCGCTTGGGCAGCCGATCCATGGCGCCCCTCCCCTGTCAGGTCTGATTGAGACTCAAGCCGCGATCCTAGTCGAGGGTTAAGCTCGGGCCTATACCCCACCGACGCCGGCGGCGAGGCGTTTAGAGAGCCTGGTCTTGGCCCGAGCGCTCGATCGTGAAATAGGCCAACGCCAAGGCCGCGCCCATGATCCCCGCGGTGGCCAGAAACACGACTTGGAAAAACCCGGTCATGACGAGCAGCGTGCTGCCGACCGCCATCCCGACGGCGCCGCCGAGAAGCCGGGCGGTCACGCCGATACCGCTGGTCTGGCCTTGCTTCTCTACCGGAACGACATTTGCCATCGCTCGCAGGGTCGGTGCATAGCAAAAGACCATCCCTACGCCCCACAGGACCAAGCCCGGTACCAACGCGATGTAGCTGTCCCATGCCGCGGCGAGGCCGAGCCAAAACATCGCCGAAGTGGCCACGACCATGCCGCCGACCACGGGCAGGCGGGAGCCGAATTTGTCGGCGACCCGACCGACCGGCGCCGACATGACCGGAAAGGCCACCACCGAAACCAAGAGGGCGAGCCCGGTCTCCAGCGGGCTCATCGCGAGCGCGTCCTGAAGGTAGAGAGCGCCGAACACGACGATCGTGATCTTGCTGAATTGGCCGACGAAGAGCACGAAATTGCAGGCGCCGAACGAGGCAACGCGGAACAGATCGACCTCGATCAACGGCGCGTCCCGCCGGCGCTCGATGACGGTGAAGAGCGCGAGGACGATTATGCCGCCGGCAAGAAGCGCAAGGATGATGCTTTGCGTCCAACCCCACGCGGCGCCTTGCATGATGGCAAAGATCAACATGCCGAGTCCGGCCACCAGCGTCACCAACCCGCCGAAATCGAAGCTCGGGCGTGTACTCTTCCGGGGCGGGTCGACCCACAGCGTCAATACGATCAGCGCGATCAGCATCACGATCGGGACGTTGATCCAGAAGATCCAGCGCCACGAGACGATTTCGGTCAGGAAACCGCCAACCAATGGGCCCGCCGCCAGGAACGTGGTGCCGATCGCGGCCAGGACACCCATCGCCATACCGCGCTGCTCCTTGGGGAAGACGATCATGATCATGGCAACGGTAGACGGGAAGATCACCGCCGCGCCCACGCCCTGGATGGCGCGAGCCGCAATAAGGAACGCACCGTCGGTGGCAAACCCCGACGCCAGCGAGGCGAAGCCGAAGATTGCCACCCCGACAATCAGCAGTTTCTTGAAACCGATGATGTCGCCCATCTTGCCGCCGGCTGCGGCGGCCCCGGCAAAGACGAGCATATAGGCGCTGATCACCCAGTGAGAGGCGACCTCGGACATGCCGAGATCCCGCCGCACGGTCGGCAGCGCGACGCCGACCACGGTCTCGTCCAACATGATCAAACCGGCGACCGCCCCCATGGCGATCAATATCCACCACTTGCGGCTTTCGTCGGTGATTCGAAGCATCGTTTTACATCAACTCCAGGACGTCGACGGACCGATCACGGGAACACGATCTGGTTATTGCAGCACTTCCCTCGTCCGCTAAGCCCGAATGAATTCTCCACGGAATGGATGACCGCGACGTGATCGGGCCAGCCTCCGTCAATAATCTATCAGGGTCGGTTCCAGCTCCCGACAATCGTCACATGGTCGGTCCAGGTGCGGGCGGCTTGATTCCTCGGCCCGACTCTTCGCTCGATATCGAACGATCCTCTAATACCGACATATTTTCCGGTGCCGCCGAGAAATTCGCCGGTGCCCGTGCCTCCTTCGCCGTCGGGCGCGCAAGCGCATTCCTCTTGCGATACTTCGAAAATCTTGTCGCCGTCGCTATCGGTGTTCTCGCAATGGATCTCGGCGATGCTGATGCCATGCGACGTCTTACCCTTGGAGACGCATTTCGATGTCATGCCATTGAGAAGTCCGGTCCCGACAAAGATGCCTTCGCGGCGCGCGATCCAGACCCAGTAGCTATGCGCGACGGGAAACCCTTCCCACGACCCGTCCTGTTCGATTGTGACTTCGAACTTTCCCTGTTTCGGCAATTCTCCCGCCGGCGATTGACCGGCACACAGCACGCATACGAAGCAAAGAATGGCGAGTAGGAATGAATGTTCCGCTCGCATGGTGTCCACTCCTTTCGACAACTCAAACTATCGGTTCGGGAGGTCAGGTCGCAACCGCCTGCGGCAATTTCGCCTCTGTCGGTGCGGTCGCGGCGGGCGCAGCTTTTGAACTTCGAAACGTCGGCAGGAGTTCCCGGAGTGCGTCCAGTTTGGCCGACGTGTATTCCTTGCGCCACGCCAGCAATGTCTTGATTTGGGATACCGTGTCCGGCAGCGCGTAACGCTGGAACTGGCCCTTGGTGGATACGATATCGAGAACGGATTGCGGGACCACGGCGTAGCCTGTCCCGGCGGAAACGCAGGCGAGAATGGCAAGATAGGAACTCACCGCCATGATGCTGCCCGGAACGATGCCGGTTTCCAGCAGCCAGCGCTCGAGATAACGGCGATAGGCACAGCCCGCTTCGAAGGCAATGACCGTCTTGCCGCTGATTTCGCCAGTGTTCTCCAGCGGCGGAAAGGCGTGCGGAGCCACCAGGATCAGCCGTTCCTCGAACACCGGTTGTGTCTGCACCCAGTCGAAGGAGACAGGCTCGGCGGCGAATGCGATTTCGATGTCGTAATTGAGCAGACGGTCCATCAGCCCGCCGGCGGTATCGGTCACCAGTTCGATCTGGACGTCTGGATAGAGTTCATTGTAGCGTGAGAGTATATCGGGCAGCCGGGCGGCGGCCGTGCTTTCCATGGCGCCGATCCGAAACACGCCGCTCGGCTTGCCCACTTTCAAGGCTTCGGAAACCTCCATCGACAATTGAAGAAACCGCTCCGAGTAGGCCAACAACAGTTGCCCATCGGGCGTCAACGTGAGGCCCCTGTTCTGACGTAGAAAGAGGGTTTTCTCCAATTGCTGTTCCAACTGTTTGATGCGGGTGCTGATATTGGACTGCACCCGGTTCAGCTTTATCGCCGCCTTGGAAATGCTGCCCTCGATTGCGACGGTTCGAAAGATCTCAAGGGCGCGCAGGCTCAGGCCGTGCATAGATATCTCCAATTGAGAAACCAAAATTCCATTTTATTCATTTTTTTAAATGTATCGCGGCAGCTATAGTGGAGGCAAGCCCTGAAACGACAGGCCCCAGGGGGCAAGATGTCACCGCAAACGCCAACCTTTCGGATCGTCCTCGTCGGCCTGAGTTCGTTGGCGATCGCCATGGGAATCGGCCGCTTCCTCTTTACTCCGCTGTTGCCCCTGATGCAGGACGACGGATTGGTGAGCATCTCTGACGGCGGCCTGTTGGCGTCGATTCATTTCGTGGGCTACTGGCTCGGCGCCGTCTTCGCCGTCAAACTCCCCTGTTCGCCAAAGACCGGCCTTCGGTTTTCGCTGATCGCCATCGGCCTCGGCACGCTGGGGATGGGTTTGACGGACAACTTTATTGCCTGGTCGATTCTACGCTGGCTGTGCGGCGTCTGCAGCGCCTTCACCCTGGTGCTGGTCAGCAACTATTACATCAAGCATTTGGCTAACATCGGTTATGCGGAGAAACAGGGATGGGTCTTCTCCGGTGTCGGGGCCGGTATCGTCGTCGCCGGTTTGGGCACCCTACTGATCATGGTCGGCCGGATCGACAGCGCGGTCAGCTGGCAAATATTTGGAGTCGCGTCGTTGGTTGCGGCGATCGTAATCTGTCTGCGCCTCGGTCCCGAGCTCGCCGATTCCCGCTTCGACGCGCAACAACAGAAATCACAACGGAGCCCATTGGTCTGGAGTATCGTCATTGCCTACGGCGCGGCCGGTATCGGCTACATAATTCCGGCGACCTATTTGCCGGTCATGGCACGCGACATCATATCCGACCCGCTCTTGTTCGGCTGGGCTTGGCCGGTCTTTGGCGCGGCCGCATTCCTGTCGACGCTTTTCGCGGCAGGAATTCAACGGCGCCATTCCAACCGGCAGGTCTGGGCCGCGAGCCAGATCGTCATGGCGGTCGGGTTGTTGTTGCCGGTCATCTATCCGCACATCCTCACGATCATCATTGCCGGCATCTGCGTTGGCGGCACATTCATGATCATCACCATGATGGGAATGAAGGAAGCGCATCGCATTGCGCCCGTTCACGACGTCATGCGCCATATCTCGGTCATGACGGCGGCATTCGCGAGCGGGCAAATGATCGGGCCGCTGTTCGCCAGCTCGATCTTCGACCTGACCCAAAGCTTCTCGCTTGCGCTGGTGTTGACCAGCATCGCCCTCGTCATCACCGGCGTCGCCTTGTTGGGTCGCTCAGCGAGCAAGGAGGTTCTGCCCACCTAGAGCACGATGTGTTAACGAACAAGTCCGATCCGGCCAAAAGGCCTTCCCAATCTTCCGGAGTGCGCGGTCGGCCGGGGGCTAGGTGTCGGCGGTCCGACGCCGAGCGTTTTGCAGTGCCGAGACGGCATAGGCGGCGACCAGCAATGCGATGAGAGTCTCCCGGTACTCGGTTAATTCCCAGGCCCGGACCAAGGAGCCGCTGTGAGTCAAGAACACGACCTGGGCGGCGGCGCACACCGCCGCCACCAGCACGCACCAGTACCGCAGCCCGGTCTCGGCGACGCGTGCCAAGTCGATCACAATAATAAGAGTGCCCCAGGCGGCGAACTGCATCGGAACCGTGGTCCACATCTCGGACTGCAAGAAGGCCAACGGTGCGGCGACGATGGCGAATGCCGGTACCGGTACCAGGGCAGCGGCCAACGGCGGCCAGTCGGATCTGGGACCGATCGTTGCGTACGGCAGCAGCACGAACGCAAGCAACATCGAGGAATAGTAGGCTTGCTCGGCGGGGAAGGTGAAGAAATTGTGGATATTGAACTCGCCCTGTCGGTTCTCGTCCATGAATTCGGGCGTATCGAATCCCAACAGGCGTTGACCCCATGATACTTCCTCGAGGAATATCAGCATGAGTACCGCGCCGATCAGGAAATAGGGCAGCCGAGCGCTAATCGGCCACCCCAGGACCATGAATCGACCGCGCCCGGTCCACCCTATGAAGATCAATGTGAGCCCGGCGACCACAAGAGCGAATGCGGAGACGTCCTCGATGAGCTCGTCTTCCCGGGCCATTAAGAAAAGAACCCCGGGATCGAGCACCAGCAAGCAGGCCGCGCCTCCGATCATCACCAGACTCGCGGCGCTCAGAGCCGCGTAATAGGGAAAAAAGGTCGCAAGCGGCCGCCGATCATGGCGCAGCCGGTCCGGCCTGACCGCCACGACGGCACCGGCCGCGGCCATCGCAATGACCACGGAGCGTACTAGCGTCGAGCCGGAAGATATCACCGGCCACTTGTCCCACGGCAGACGGGCATAGGCCCAAAAATCGAAAGCCATGACCGCGATAACAAGAGCGACGGAAACAAGCAACAACCCGACGCGTATTCGATGAACCCGAGATCCCACCTTCGACCCGTGACAATGCCAAGCAACCGGGGCAGCTATTGGCTCTGCGGGCATTCGCAACCCCGGCCCGCCACCCTAGATTACACATGTCGATTTGACAAAGGATGGGGTACTGCGGGACCGCGCGATACGTCATAGCGGAGACGGTCGATATCAAGTGATGCTCGCCGCACGAGCACGAGACAACGACGCCGCAGTCAAAGCCGTGGCAACGGAGGTTTCTGGAATGCGCGCAATTGCGTTTCAGAGCGGCACACGTGTGGTCGAGCGATATGAGCTCGATCAGGCCACCGGCTTAGCTTGCCGGCACGATGTCGCAAACGATCGCGGTCGCCGGCGTGTCGCCACGGTTCCAAAACCAATGGATTGTCACCTCGTCTTCAAGGATGCCGTTTGGATCGGAAGCCTTGTACGCGGTTTCACCGGAGGGACGGCCCTCGACCCAGGTCCCGTCGATCACCTTGACCAGGCCGGGCCGCGTCTCATGACCGTGCTTGGCGATTTGCCCGCCGGGCTCGATCGTGATTTCGCGTAGTTGCAACTTGTACCCGGTTAACCCGATCTGCGCGTCCATGGAGGTCTCGGGTATGACACCGAGGGCATCGACCTGAAGCCCCTTGTGCTCGCTGGGAGCAGCCATTTCGGCGATGCTCTGAGTGCCGGCGACGCCCAAAGCGATTCCCGTAGCGACGGAGAAAACGACGACCATGCAATAGCCGAATCGACGCTTGTGACCATTTGCGATACCCATCTTGACGCCCCTCGCTTGGTTGATGTTGCGAAGTAGGGTAGAATCGCGATCGGTGGACTGGCAAACGATCCTATCTAATGTCCACATGAGCAGGATTCATTTCGGGTGAAACGAACGTTACCGCCGTTCACAGCCGTCCGCGCCTTCGAATCTGCCGCCAGGTATTCGAGCTTCAAGGACGCGGCGGAAGAACTCAACGTCACCCAATCCGCCATCAGCCATCAGGTCAAGGCGCTGGAAGAGTTTCTGGGCTCTGCCCTGTTTCACCGCGGCAACAAGGGGGTCGGCCTGACGCCCACCGGACGCGCGTATTTTGATGATGTCACCTCGATCCTCGACCAACTGGACGCCAGCACCCGTCGCAGAAGGGACTGCGAAACCGACGGCCCGCTGAATGTCCGCTCGACGCCAGCGTTCGCGGCGCGCTGGCTGGTGCCGAAATTGAACCGATTCAATTCCGCCTATCCCGATATCGAGCTCTGCATAACGACGACCATCGCGACGACGGACTTCCGTAAGGACGACGTCGATGTCCTGCTCCAATACGGACAGGCGTCGGCTTCGGGTTTGCGGGTGGACTCCTTCTTGTCGTCGTCTCGCGTACCCGTGTGCAGCCCGAAAATGCTCGAAGGCGCGCCGCCGATCCAAGACCCCGATGACATTCTGCGCCATACATTGTTGCGGGATGTTGTCGGCGATGGCTGGGATGACTGGTTCGAACGCGCCGGCGTTCACTGTGCGAAGCCGCCACAAGGACCACATTTCGAGCACTGCGACCTCAGCCTGCGGGCGGCCGAGCAGGGACAGGGCATCGCCCTCGCCTACAAGGCGCTCGTCGCCGACGAAATCGCCCAGGGCGTCTTGGTAAAGCTGTTCGAGTTCGAGACGGAGCCCAAGGTCATCTATTCGGTAACCTGCCCGAAAAGTTGGATCAATCGGCCGAAGATCGCGGCGTTCCGGAATTGGCTTTTCGAGGAGGCCGGTGAAATCGACGCCCCGGCCAGCACGACGCCGTCCGAGAGCAGCGATTACATTCCCGCGCTTCCCTATCCCAATTGATCGGGGCGGTCAGGAACCCGGTGCCGGCGGCTCTTCGCACCCGATGGCGGAGCGAAGGAACCGGGGCAGCCAGCGCGCGTGCGCAAGGCCAAGGCAGATGAGCGCGGTCATGTTGAACGGATATTCGCGCAAACCCCTCCGAAGATACCGGCGTGCCGGCGCCCAGGACCGTGTCCTGAGGCATTCGTAACCTTTGACGCAATAGGCCTGCGACCGCGATCGCCGTTCGAGGCGGCGCAACTCGCCGGCGCCGAAGGTCCGGCGAACTTCCGGCGTCCCGTACATACGCCGTATCATGGGATCGAATTCGTCGATATTCACGGTTCCCGACGCCTCGGCCCGCCGACCCCAATTCCGTACCAGGCTGTCGCTCCGCAAGCGGTAGTCGAGCACGATGTCGTCGACCTCGCGAAACGTGGTCACCGCCGCCAACAGAACGCAGAAATACCAATCGCCGGCGCCAAGGTCGCCGCTGGGATAGTAGCCGACGCGGGCGAGCACCGAACGCCGAAACGCCGCCTGGCCGAAACTCGTGATCGGACAAGCGGCAAGCACGCGCCGCAAGACTTTGCCGTTCATACTGCGCCGCCACCGCCAACGTAATGGCGCCCCGATCACCTGGCCGTCCTGGCCGCACAAGGCGCGGCGGCCGAAGACCAGCCCGATATCCACGGCGGCCGCGAACGATCGCCGAAACGCCGCCAACGCATCCGGGCGCAGGCGGTCGTCGCCATCGAGGACAACGACAAATTCGCCACGCACCCGCGACAAGCCGTTTTGACGAGCGGCACTCAATCCCTGGTGGCTCTGCGGCACGACCCGGATTCTCGCGTCGGTGAACGCGCGCAGCACCGCGTCGAGGTTATCCGTGGATCCATCGTCGATGATGAAGAGTTCCCAATCCGGATCGGTCTGCGCGAGGACGCTTTCGATCGCTTCGGCGATATAGTCGGCCACGTTATAGGCCGGCATCACAATCGAGAATGCGGGCGATTGGCTCGGCACGCATGTGACCTCGCCGGCGGCAACGTCGTTGTCGGGGTCAAGCGCCGGGCGCGGAATTGAGAATGGTGCAGACATCAATACTTTCGAAGGCTGGTCCCCCATGGTTTTATAGGCAGTGGGTTCGGCTCGCGCCAGCGCGCTGGCTGGCCGAACCATCCTGAGGGGACCTGGTGGGGATGAACCATGGGCGAGCAAAGCGGTAACCGAGCGCCCGGGACCGACCGCGTATTGTTCGTCGGATTCGACGGCATCGAACCGGATCTGGTGAGAGAATGGGCCGATGCGGGGCATATGCCGACCTTCGAGGCGATGTTGGAACGGTCGGCCAGGATTCCCTTGGACCCGCCTTGGGGCCTTGGCAGCGGCGCCATGTGGCCGAGTATTGTCACCAGCCTTAATCCGGGAAGCAATGGAACCTTCTTTTTCCGCCACCTGGTGCCCGGGACCTATCGCACCAAACCCATAGACGACAGCCACATATCAGGCATGCCGTTTTGGGAGGCGGTGAGCCGGAGCGGCCGACGCACCATCGTCGTGGACGTCCCCAAGATGCGCCCGTCGCGCGGCCTGAACGGCCTGATGATCTGCGATTGGCTCGGTCACGGTGAGATCTACGATCAACCGGTCAGCGAACCGCCGGAATTGATCGAAGACGTCATCCGCCGCTTCGGTGCCAATCCGACGGGCCCTTGCGATATCACCGGACGGACGCCGGAAGAATACGAGCCGTTCGTAACTGCGATGCAACGCCGAATCCGGATGAAAACGGCATTGACGCTCGATTTGATGACCGGGGAACAGTGGGATCTGATGGCGTCCTCGTTCACCGAGTCGCATTGCATCGGCCACCACTGCTGGCATTTACACGACCCCGACTTTGTCGATTACGACGCCGCCACGGCGGCGCGCCTCGGCGACCCCATCCTGACCATATACAGAGCGCTCGATCACGCGCTCTCGGAAATCCTCGCCGCCGCGCCGGAGGATGCGGTGGTCATGCTGCTGCTGGGACCCGGCATGGGGCCCAATTACAACGGCGAGCGCGCTTTGGACGAGATATTGCGCCGGCTCGATGGGTGTCCCCTTCCCGCCGCGCGGAAAAACCTCGCCCTGGCCAAGACCGCCTGGCGCATATTGCCGGTCGGTATGCGCCGCAGGTTCAGCCGCGTGGCCGAGAACGTCGACGAGCGGTCCCAGGAAATAGACCGTGCCAAGCGCCGCTTCTTCATGATCCCGGGCAATCACAGCCACGCCGCCATACGAATCAACGTCACGGGGCGAGACCCAGAGGGCCGGGTCGCGCCGGGGGCGGAGTACGATGCGGTCTGCGGTGAATTAGTAGCCGCGCTGGGAGAACTGGTCAACGCCGAAACCGGCAAGCCGGTGTTCACGGAATTTCGCCGTGCCATCGACGAATTCCATGGCCCGCGCCTCGATATCCTGCCCGATCTGATGGCCCAGTGGGACCGGACGACGCCGGCGACCCGCGTTGCCTCGGAACGGGTCGGCGAGGTCGCGGGCGAATTCCGCGAATTCCGCAGCGGCGACCACACGATGAATTGCGAATTGCTGGCCCGGACGCCCGGCCTGCCGGCCTATGTCAGCAACCGCCGTCACCCGACCGAGGACGTCGGCGCGACCATTGCGGGGTTGCTCGGTGCGGACTATCCGGGTGCCGAGGGCCGGCCGATCGAGCGCCTGGTAGCGGCGCGTTGACGGCAGTGCCTATTCGAGAGGCTTGCGGAACAGCAGGGCAAAACGGTCGGTGTTGCTGGTGACGGTCTTGCGCCCGACCTCGTAACGCAACTCGTCGTCGGGGCGGAAGAACAGGTCGGCGTAGTCGACCAAGTGAAATCCCGCCGCTTGCACCTCCAGGATCACCGCGACCGGATCGGCGCGGCGGCGATTCTCGCCAATTCACCGCTTCCAAGTGACGATGCGCGTGGTCGAAGTCGCCATATGAACAGACCGCACAGACGACGGATGGCGCCTCAATGCGAGTATTCTGTTGGCGGCCATCACGAAATCAGAATGGCAGCCAATCTCGATGCCAGGCTGATAGCGGTGACAGATCTATTTCTCGGGGTCGATTTTGCCCGCCCCTGAATGATGAAATGTGCGACCGGTTCGCGCCCGGGCGCGGGAGCCGGTTTACCGTGATAGCCGCAGCTCGGACAGGTGGTTCGCGACTTCCTGGAAGATTTCGGCGAGGGCGTCCCCATCGGGAGCAAAGTTGTAATAAGGCGAATCCGGGCTCGTCGCAACTCCCTGCAGAAGGGTGGCCAACGTGCCGCTATTGTAGCGGAACTGAACGACATAGATCAGAACACCTTCGGCCTTGATTCGGGTTGCGAGCTCGGTAAGTCGGGGATCCATTCCGCCGGCGCCGGCAGATGTGCCAAGCCCAAAGACGGCGTTATAGGCATCGCCGGAACCGCCCTGATGTTCGCCGTCCGTAAGCAGGATGATCGCCTGCTGCCGCGGGAAATCCGGGTCGGGGTTGGCCTCGGTGAACGGAGCCTCCGGTTTCAGCACATGCCACGCCCAGAAAAGTCCGCCAACTATGTTCGTGACGCCGACTGGGCTGGTCAATCCACTGACTGCATCGAGCATTGTCTGCTTGGTGTTATCCAATGGCGTGATGCCATGATCAATACACGCGCGGCAATCCGTCCAGTCGCCCGGAACATGTCCAGTGCAGTTGGAGGGTCCCGGTACGGGTTCACCCTCCGGTCCGATCGGCTGCCACGCCATCCATTCCGTGCCGTTCCGGTCGACCGGGCCGTAGTAGAGGTCGGCATCGTTGTCAGCATCTCCGTCATCGAGATAGCGCGCATAGACACAGCCCTGCCAGTTGGCCGGCGGCGCGCTCAGAAACGGAACGGGCGAGTTGTTTGCGTAATAGACAAGGGTCTGATCAGCCCCGGTTACCGGATTCGTGAACTCCGGTACGACAGACGACGTCGAACCGGTAAAAGCGACACCGTCGATTGTCACATTGGTTTTACCCGCCCAGGGTGCGACAGCCATGTTGAGGAACGGCTTGTCGGGGTCATCGCCGAATAGGATATTGACAAGTTCGGTCGCAGCCGAGCGTGCGGCTTGAATTCGTGACGTGCCCGTACCGGTGCCGTCGTCCCAGGTCATCGACGTCGACATGTCGACGGCGAGCACCAGATCGAGCAGTTGAGTGCGACGGGTCACCTCGGTAAACGCGGCAACGGTCATCGTCGGAATGCCGAGCACACGCATGAATGTGGTGTTGACCGTCGCGGTCGCGTTCAATTGGATGACTTCGTTGTCCTCGGAGACCTCAAAAAATGGCCCATCGATACTGGCTGTCATGTAGCCGGGCGGCAGGTTAGCGTCAAAGAACATTTGGATGTCCGCTCCGAGCGTGTCGGAAAAGATGACCTTGCCGCCGGCGAGACCGGCCGCGTCGAGGGCGCTTGAAAGCTGTGATTTCAGCAAATAACCCCGACCAAGGTCAATCGCCAACCCCATCAAGCCGATCAAGGGAACCAGGGTGAGAGCAAGAAGAAGAAAGGAGACACCACTGCGATCTCTTGCGAGTTCGTGTGATTTCCCTACTAGCCACCTATAGGTCCGAATCATCTTTTTCTTCCCGATTTAATTGCCCCTTAATGTTTTTCGAGCTCAAATACAATCAAGGTTAATCGCCGGTCTTCGCTGACGACTTCGCCCTTGAATAGCGGTAGAATGTAAAATATATATTAAGAGAGTATAGGAGAACATGATTTCAAATAATAAACAAAAAAATAGAGAAAAGTTGTATAAATATTTATGAATTTTAGGTAGTTATTAACGTCGTGGGTATTTTATGGTTTTGTTTATTTGCCGGCGCAATTCCGGCAAGTTTGGGAGGACTGGCTCGAAGCGGCGTCGTATTCGATGTTCAGTTCGGTAATTCGCCGGTTCATGACGTTGCCAAGTACCGGCACGGGTTGGGTGTAGTTAACAATGGGTAGACATCTAAATCGCTTGCGAGCGATCGCTCGATGCGGCCGGGGCCACGCTCTGGTTGAATTCGGACTTGTCGCACCGGCGCTGTTTCTTGCCATGATCGGTATCATGGAAATATCCCTGATTCTCTTCGTCACCGTCCTCATGGAAGGCGGGCTGCGCCAAGCATCGCGATTTGGCATCACCGGCTATCTTCCTGAAGGCACGACGCGTGAGGAGATGGTGATCGATACCGTCGCTGAGGCTGCCGGAGGGCTTATCACAATCGATGACGCGCATCTGACGACCTACGTGTATCCGAGTTTCGACGATATCGGAAAACCGGAGCCATTCGAAGACGACGACGACAACGGTATCCAGAACGGGGAAGAGTCCTACATCGACATCAACGGCAATGGTCAATGGGATGCGGACATGGGCGCGGCGGGTCTTGGTGGTCCCGGGTCAATCGTTCTCTACACGATCAACGCGGAATGGGAGTTCATGACCCCCCTGTTTGGGCTCTTCGCCGGAGAAAACGGAAAGATACCATTACGCGCCAGCCTCGCCGTTCGCAATGAACCTTATCCGGAACCCGTAGAGGAGGAAGGCGCTTGACCGTATTTCGCCGGTTCGCGAATGACGGCCGCGGCGTTGCACTCGTCGAGACCGGCTTTGTGATGATCCTCCTTATGACAATGATTCTCGGTGTGGTCGAGATCGCCCGCTTCGTCTTGCTGAATCAAAAGCTCGACAGGGCCGTCGTAACGTTGGCCGATCTCGTTTCTGTCGGCGAAACAATCTCGGTAGACCAAGTAAACGATCTCATGAACGCGGTCCAGTTCGTGATGCAGCCGTTCGAATTGGGTGGGGATGGGGTTGTGCTGCTGAGTTCAGTTGGAGCTACCGGCGGCGGGGCTCCGATGGTTAATTGGCAACAATCCGGGGCCGGGCAGCTCACGGCCAGCAGTCACATCGGGGCGCCCGATGACGAAGCCACGTTGCCTTCCGGACTGATCATCCGAGACGGAGAAAGCGTTATAATCGCCGAAATCTATTATCAATTCAGGCCGCTCATGTTTTCGAACGTCGGCGATTTCGATCTTTATTACACTGCATATTTCCGACCTCGATTAGGCTTTCTGACCGAGCTCGAAGGGCAAGAATAGACGCGCCCCGGAAGCTGGCGAGTTTTTCCATTCAGGCGGCCTCTTAGGCGTTGACGAGCGGCATTTCTCCAGCAGCACGCAACATAGTGTCCCTGTGGACCAGTTCGAACCTGGGCCGAATTCGATAACCGTCATTCACAGTCCTTGTTCCAAGACGCGCCGGCGGGTGCAGACCCACATCAATCGAGCAACCTCTCGTCGAGCGGAAATGTCGACAGCAATTCGTAACCGTCTTCGGTCACCAGCACCTGTTGCTCGAGCTTGACGCCGTCGCGCTCGCCGACCGCGCCGACATAGCTCTCGACACAGATCACCATGTCCTTTTCGATCGTGCCGTCATACGGCGTCGGTCCGCGAAAGACCGGATTGACGCGCGGATACTCGTCGCACATGCCGGCGCCGTGAATGACGCAGGTATAGGCGTTTTGATGAAACTCCTCGGGCTGGACCAGGGCGCGTTTCTGAAATTCGCTAAACGCGATGCCGGGCCGGACGAGTTTCAGGTTGTGTTCGATTTCGGCGAGCGCCAGCCGGTACAACTGCTTCTGCCTCGACGTGGGTTTCTCCGGCCCACAGTGAAACGTCCGCGATATATCGGCGAAATATCCGAACGGGCCGATCAGATCGGTGTCGACTCCGACCAGATCGCCCGATTCGATGCGCCGCTCGGAGGCCTCCTGACACCACGGGTTGATGCGCGGACCGGAGGCGACCATGCGCCCATCCTGCCAGTCCCCGTTGCTGACGATGTTGATGTGGTTGAGCAGCGCCAACAACTCGAGCTCGGTGATGCCCGGTTTCAAAACCTCGCTTAATCTGGCGAGGCCGCGTTCCGCCACCGTAATGGCCAGCCGCATACAGGCGATCTCGTCTGCCGATTTGATGACCCGGGCCTGTTCCGCCACCGCGACCCCGTCGATGACCTCCAGCCCGCGCTGCAGGAGCGCCTGGGTAAGGCTCGGGTTGACATATTCCACGGCGATCCGGCGGTTGTCGGTGCCGAGTTCGTCGAGATAGGCCACGATGTCGTCGGCCAGCAGCCGCGCCCCTTCGGCCAGCCCGTCGCCGCCATCGAAATACGATAGGGGTCGCGGCTGCCGTGCCACGTCGGCATTGGGTGACGGGCCATAGGCGCCGTGAATGACGACCGGGCCCTCGACCGGCACGAACAAATAGGTCGTCGGGATGTGCGATTGAAAGAGCGCATAGGTGCGATGGTCGACCGCATAACGCAGGCTGATGGGATTTACCAGCACGCACATCGCAGCCCCGGCATCAAGCAGGCACGTCTTGATTCGCGCCATGCGATAGGCGCGGAGCCGGTCGAAATCGATTTCCGGGATCTCCCGGTCGCGACGCAGGTCGCTCCAGTCGCCGTCGAGAAACGCTTGGTCTGCGGACGCCCAATTCACCGGTGATCGCCTTTTCCGGGCCGCCGCCGCGACATACCGCGAGGCCATCGGGTCACGAACGTGATGAGCATTGGTCAATCCCCACCGAGAACCTTGCCGCCGGCCGATGCTCCAAAGCGGCCGGCCGCGGTGCAGCGTAGGCTCGGATGTCGCAGCGGGGCAAGGCCCTCGCCACGCCGGCCATCACGGCGGTGGCGATTTGACAACCGGCCACCAATCGGCGGCTGTCCTTTTGTACCGCCGCCGCCGCGTGCTAGACTGATTTCCGGATGTCGACGATTGCCGACCGCGAAGAGGTTGGGCAATGACACAATGGCACCATGAACGCGCATCCACGCATCGAATCGCTTCGGTTTTATTCGTTGCGTTGATTCTGTCGGCCTGTGCGGTCGACTACACCAAGCCCGGAAATAGCGGCGGGACGACGCCGACGAACGTCAAGCGGGGCGTCACCTACGACCAGTCGCGGCTGCCGCCGACGGTGGGGGTTTGCGGTCAGACCTATTCCGGCCGGGCGACGGTGCGCCAACAGGTCTTTGCCTGCGCCGGCTACGACTACACCGACCTCTACGATCGCGCGCTCGCCTCGGCCAGATTTCAGACCCAGCGCGTGACCTGCCCCGAGGCCTGTGCGCCGAGGCACGACTGGATCGATTTCCGCCATTGGTCGTGCGTCGACCTGTTCCGGCCGATGATCGCACACGCGGCCGTGGAGACGAAAGCGATCTGTCCGCGGCCCCAGGACGCCAAGCCGGCCGGTCTGGCGGCACCGGCCGCCGGTGCCCTGACCCGGGCGCCGAACGACGAGAACGGACCGGCCAGCGGCCCGATCATCGTGGTCGAGGAGATCGGCGACGCAACCGCGGTCGCCTGCCCGGCTACCGACAACTCGGAGTTCGAATATTCGGAAAACGTGGCGACCTGCCAGGGGGTCAATTATCAGCCCTTCGTGCAACGCGCCGTGCGGCTGGCGACGCTCCATGACCAGAGCGTGCCGTGCGCGACGGGCTGCGCCAAGGCGCCGTTCCGCGCCCTCAACACGGTGTGGACATGCGAGCCCCAGCCCGACAACCAAGGGGTAGTCCGTCCTAACAATCCGGGCATCGTTCGGGTCAAAGTCTACTACGCGATCCAATGCGTGCGGTCGCCGTGAGGATGGGCGGCGGGCCGGTGTCGTCACCAAGAATTCCGGGCCCATCGCGGTAGAGGCGACGGCGGTCGTGGCGATCCCACCCCACCGGTTATCGACGGCGGCTTCAAGTATCGAATATTATGGGGTCGTGGCGGCGAGGATCTTTGCGGTGTCGTAATACTCGAAGAACGACACGATCTTGCCATCCTCGAAACGCACGACATCGACCTTCGGCGTCTCGAAGTCCTTGCCGGTTGCCCGGACCCGCCACGACGTCGAGCCCACGGCGACGACCGTGTCGCCTTCGGCGATATACCGGCTCACTTTATAGTTG